>NZ_JACFSZ010000007.1 GCF_014805525.1 Rhabdothermincola sediminis
AGCACTGCCCGGCGCCGCCGCGGCGGCGACGAGCCCCTGCAGGGTCTCCTCCCACCCGTCGGGGCGGTCGACGAACACCCAACCGGCCTCGCCCACCAGCCCCGGATCGGCCGCGGCCACCTCACGGACCCGGGTGCGCAGTGCCTCGTCGCCGTCGAGCACCCGGCGAACCACGACCAGGGCCGGGTCAGGGAGCTTCGCGAACCGGAAGAACCGCCGCAGCGCCGGCGGGGCGGGCACCTTCGGCTCGGCCACCTCGCCCATCCTCGCCACCACCACCGCAGTCTCGAGCACGGGCCGCAGCAGGGCCAGCTCGACCCGGTTCAGGTGGTGGCCTCCCGCTGTGTGGCCGCGGCCTCGGCGTCGGTGAGCTCGACGACGTGCTCCCCCGTCCCGCACCAACGGCAGGAGACCTCCTCGACCTGCTCCGCCAGCACCTCCGCGTCCTCCACCTCGAGCTCCCCCCCCACCGTGTAGTGGTGGTAGGCGCGGGTGCGCCGGGTGCTGGTCACGTCGAAGCGGGTCAGGTTGCCGCAGGCGGCGCATCGGTAACGGCGGGCTGGCACGGCCGGCATCGTACCGCCGGGTCGAGATGCTTGACCACGAACACCTGTTCGACTACGTAAGGGCGTGTGCAGCAGCGGAGCTTCGACGACCTGGGCACCCCCCTGGCGGAGGTGACCTTCTGCGCGGTGGACCTCGAGACCACCGGAGCATCGGTGCAGAGCTGCGGGATCACGGAGGTCGGAGCGGTCAAGGTGCGCGGCGGCGAGTGCCTCGGCACCTTCCAGACCCTCGTCAACCCGGGCTCGGCGATCCCACCGGAGATCACGGTGCTCACCGGCATCACCGAGGCCATGGTGCTGCCCGCGCCTCGCATCGAGGCCGTGCTGCCCGCGCTCCTCGAGTTCGCGGGCGATGCCGTGCTCGTGGGGCACAACCTGCGCTTCGACCTCGCCTTCCTCGACGCCGCGCTCGAGCGCAGCGGCCGGCCCCGGCTGTGCAACCGGGCCATCGACACCCTGGCACTCGCCCGCAGGCTGGTCCGAGACGAGGTGCCGAACCTCAAGCTCGCCACCCTCGCCTCCCGGCTGCGCCTCGACCACCCGCCGAGCCACCGGGCGCTCGACGATGCCCTCGCCACCGCCGACCTGCTGCACCTGCTGCTGGAGCGAGCAGCGGGGCTCGGGGTCACCGGCCTCGACGACCTGCTGGCGCTGCCCACCATGGCCGGCCACGCCCAGGCGGCCAAGCTCAAGCTCACGGCCCGCCTGCCACGATCGCCGGGGGTGTACCTCTTCCGCGACCGTGCCGGGCGCGTCCTGTACATCGGGAAGGCCACGAACCTCCGAGCTCGGGTGCGCAGCTACTTCTCCACCGAGACCCGCCGCAAGGTCGGCTCGCTGCTGCGGGAGACCACCCATATCGACCACGTCGTCTGCCGGCACCCGCTCGAGGCCGCGGTGCGGGAGGTCCGGCTGATCCACGAGCTCCGCCCTCCCTACAACCGGCAGGCCCGCGACTGGGAGCGCTACGTGTACCTGAAGCTGACCGACGAGACCTTCCCCCGTCTGTCGGTAGTCCGCACGCTGCGCCCCGACGACGGCTTCTACCTGGGGCCGTTGCCGTCCACCCGCTTCGCCAGGCGGGTGGCGGAGGCCATCGAGACCGCCGTGCCGCTGCGGCGCTGCACCGAACGGCCGGGCTCGGTACCGCGCCGGGCACCGTGCGCGCCCGCGCAGCTGGGGGTGGCCGCCTGCCCCTGCGCGGGCACCACCAGCGCGGCCGAGTACGCGGCCATCGTCGAGCGGGCCCGGCGGGGGCTGACCTGCGAGCCGGAGCTGCTCCTGGAGCCCCTGCGAGACCGGATGACCGCGCTCGCTGCCGCCGAGCGCTACGAGGAAGCCGCCGACGTGCGGGATCGCTGCGAGGCCCTGGCACAGGCCCTGCGCCGCCAGCGGCGCATGGAGCTCCTGCGGGCCGCGGGCCGGCTGGTCGTGGAGTTGCCGGGCCAGGGCGGAGCCGAGCTGGCGGGTGGTCGCCTGGTGCGGTCCTGGGGGTGCTCGGAAGACCCCCGCGAGCCGGTGCTCACGTTCGATCCCGGCACGACACCACCGGATGGGTCACCCGAGGCCGCCGTTCCCCGGGAGCTGGCCGACGAGCTGCTCTGCGTCGCCCGCTGGCTCGAGCAGGAGGCCGGGCGCATCCGCCTCGTGCACGCCGAGAGCGGCTTGGCCTCGCCGCTCCCGGCGCTGCCCTCCTTCGCCCCCCGGCGAACCGCGCCCGCCCGGTAGCCTGGGCGGGTGCGCTCGTTCCTGATCTGGTCGGCGGCCTTCCTCGTCACCTGGATCGCCCTGCTGACCTTGGCCTTCGCGGTGCTGCGCTGGCGCCTGGAGCGGGCCAACCGGGTGAGCCCGGCGATGCGCAGCCCCGCTCCGCTCCTGTGGCTGTGGTGGCCCTCGCATCCGGCGCGGCTGCACCGCCGCCTGCGCACCGCCACCGCGCACGTGCGCCTCGCACCGGCGCATAAGCGCCACGGGCCGTCGTTGTCGGTCGACGAGCTCCGTCGGGAGCTCGAGTACCAGGCGGTGGAGCTCGACCACCACGTCGTGGCCGCGGCTCGCCACCCTCGCCCGCACCGGCAGGCACTGCTGCGCCAGCTCGAAGGGCAGGTCTCCGAGGTGGAGCGGCTGTCGGTCCGCCTGTCCCGGCTGAGTCGGCCCGCCGGCACCCCGGCGAGCGGTTGGGACGCAGGACCACCCGAGGTCCTGGCGCGCATCTCGCACCAGCTCGACCTGCTCGACCAGGCCCAGGCCGAGCTGGCCGAGATCGAGCGGGCGACCGGGCTGGTGGACGTTGACGCGCTCCTGGCACCCACCCACCGGCCGGTCGCCGCTCCCCAACCGCCTCCGGCCGGGGGTCCGATCCTCAGCGATCCGCGGCGCCGCTCGACGCGACGTCGATGAGCCGCGCCAACACCTGGCGGACCTGACCAGCGTCGATCGCGCCACGAGCACGGTCGAGGCCTGCGGCCAGGTCGTCCACCTCCCCTGCGACCCACAGACCCGCAGCCGCGTTGAGGGTGACGATGTCGCGATAGGGACCCTGCTCGCCGGCCAGCACCCGCTGGGCGATGGCGGCGTTCTCCTCCGGCGTCCCGCCCTTGACCTGCTCGGCGTCGACCACCTCGAGACCCAGGTCGCGCGGATCCAGCTCGAAGGTGCGCACCCTCCCCTGGTGCAGCTCGAACACGGTGGACGGCCCGGTGGTGGTGAGCTCGTCCATCCCGTCGGAGCCGTGCACCACCAGAGCACGCGGCGCCTGCCGAGCCTCGAGCACGCCGAGCACCGTCGCCGCCACCCGCGGGTCGCTCACCCCGATCACCTGCCTGACGACCCGCGCCGGGTTCGACAGTGGCCCGAGGACGTTGAACACCGTCGGCACACCCAGCTCGGCCCGCACCGGTCCGGCGTGCCGCATCGCCGGGTGGAAGGCGCGGGCAAAGCAGAACCCGACCCCCGCCTCTCGCACGCAACGGGCGACCGTTGGGCCGTCGAGGTCGATGGGCACCCCGAGCGCGTCGAGCAGGTCGAACGAGCCGCTGGTGGAGGAGGCCCGGCGGTTGCCGTGCTTGCACACCCGGGCCCCTGCCCCGGCGGCCACCAGGCTGGCCATGGTGGAGACGTTCAGCGCGTGGACCCGCCGGGTGGGCGCGCCGCCGGTGCCGACGATGTCGATGGCCGATGCTGCGAGCTCGCCGAGCTCGACGGGCGCCGCGGCGGCGAGCATGGCCTCGACCATGCCGACCATCTCGTCGACGGTTTCGCCCTTCATGCGCAGGGCGACGATGAAGCCGGCGATCTGCACCGGTGTGGCCTCGCCGGAGAGGATCTGGCCCATCGCCGCTGATGCCTCGGAACGGGTCAGGTCGCGGCCATCGACCAGGGTGCCGAGGATGCCCCGCCAACCTCCCAGCTCGTCGAAGACCATGGGCCGGTCGCCCCTCAGGCCGTCCGCCGGCGCTGGCGGATGATCCGCCGGCGCTCCCGCTCGGTGGCTCCGCCCCAGATCCCTTCCTTCTCCCGGTAGCCGAGCGCGTGCTCCAGGCACGGCTCGCGCACCGGGCACTCGGCGCAGACCGCCTTGGCGGGTGCTGCGTCCTCCTCCTCGTCACTGACTGGGTAGAAGATCTGCGGATCGAGGCCTCGGCACGCTGCCTTGGCCCGCCAGGGCTGCTTCATCGGGGGGATTCGGCTCCCACGTGGACGGACGGACGATCGGAAACGGTCGAGTATCGTCGTCGGCTTCCCCGACTGTCCAACCCCGCCGCTCCTCGCGGGTCCCGGCCGCGCCAGGCTCGTGCTCAGGGGCGCAGATCGGTGAGCAGCTCCTCGCGGGTCTCGTCGGTGAGGCGCTGCTCGTGGGTGTAGGCGGGGTGGTCGATCACCACGGTGACCGGCCCGGCGGCGAAGCGCTCGATCTGGCTCGGGTCGAGGCTGAACCGCACGTAGTGCACCGACGCGGTGACCTCCTCCCGGGTGAGCTGCTTCTCGTGGTCGGGGTCGACCTGGCACCGCACGTCCTCGGCGCCCTCGCCCTCCCCGATCCGCAGGACCACGGACCGCTCGATGCCCACCAGCCGGGGCAGCCACTCGCGTAGCTCGTCCTCGCTGGTCAGCTCGATGAACAGGGTGGCGCTGAGGTGACCGGGCTCGGGGATGAGCGGGTTGTAGATGCCGAGCTCGGTCTCGATCCCCTCGTCGGAGAGGATGCGCTCGGCGCGTGCCATCTCCTGGATCTGGAACCGGATGGTGTCCCGGTTCTCGAACACCAGGGTCACGAACGGCCCGACGTGGACCCGGCGACGCTTCTTCAGCGCGATGATCCGCGCCCGGAAGTCCTCGCGCTCCCGCTCGTAGGCCCGCAGGTCGGCGATGTCGTCCAGGGTGAGCTTGCGCTGGGAGGTCATGGTCGTCGGTCCTCCTCGGGGATGCCGTAGGCCCGGGCCACGATCGAGATCGGGTGCACGGGCCGGGTGCCGGTCTCTTGCAGGATCCCCCCGTTTGCGAGATGGCAGTCACCGGCGACGACGTCGTTGCCGGCCTTGGTGATGGCGGCCGCCATCTTCCGGGCCACCTTCCGCGAGTCCTCGTAGTGCTGCTCACGGTAGCCCCAGGTGCCGTCGATGGCGCTGCACTCGGCCACCACCGTGACCCGGGCGCCGGTCAGGGCCATGAGATCACGGCTCTTGAGCCCGATGTTCTCGGCCCGCAGGTGGCACGGCGCGTGATAGGTGACGGCGTCGGGGATCGAACCGGAGAACTCGGTGTCGAGGGCCATGCCGTCGTCGGCGTGCACCTTCATGAGATACTCGGCCGCGTCGTAGGTGTTGGCGGCGACCAGCTCGGCATCGGGGCCGCCGAGGTAATCGACGTAGTCGTGCTTGAGGACGTAGCCGCAGGTCGGCTGCGGCACCACGATGTCGTGACCCTGGCGTACCGCGTCGGCGAGCACCTTCACGTTCTTGCGGGCCTGGCCAACGAACCGGTCGACGTCGCCGCTGTGCAGCCACGGAGCTCCGCAGCACACCTGCCCGGCGGGCAGATCGCAGCTGATGCCGTTGCGCTCGTACACCCGCACCAGGTCCTTGCCGATCTGGGGGCTCTGGTACTCGACCAGGCAGGTGGCGAAGACGGCGACCCGGCCCTGGTCCCGCCCGACGGTGGCCGGCTCGGGCGCGCGGCGACGCGCGAACCAGGTGCTGAAGCGTTGCCGAGCGTAGGGGGGCAGGACCCGCTGGGCGGCGATCCCCACGGTCTTCTCCATCAGCCGGCGGGTGAGCGTGCCGGTGGAGCCGATGGCCCGGTTGGCAAGAGGCGCGAGCGCGGTGTTCACCTTTCCCGCCAGGTCGGTGCGGGCCAACGCCTGGTTCTGCAGGCGTTCCTTGACGGAGAGGCGGCGGTTGCGCACCTTCACCTGCTCGGCCCGCATCATCAGCCGGGGGAAGTCGAGGTTCCAGTCGCTCTGGCCCGGGATGTAGGGGCAGTTGATGTAGCAGAGCTTGCACTGGAAGCACTCGTCCACGACCCGGTCCTGCTCGGCTGCGGTCAGCTTGGCCGCGTCCTGGTCCTCGTGGCGGTCGATGAGCTCGAACAGCGTGGGGAACGACGTGCAGAACTTGAAGCACAGCCGGCACCCGTGGCACAGGTCGAAGACCCGCACCAGCTCCTCGCGCATGTCGGCCTCGTCGAAGTACTTGGGATGGAACGGGTCGTAGGTGGTGGTCATGGGGACCTCGGCGGAGGCGCTCCGAACGTAGGACGGGCGCAGGACGGGCGAATGACGGTCGCAGGACGGGCGTGATGCGACGAGGGGGGACGGTCTCCCGTCCCCCCCCTCACGACGGTCACCAGCGCAGGCGCGCTGGTCGGTCGGGAAGCCGGTCAGGAAACGGTCTCGAGGCCCTGCGAGAACCGGCCGGCGTGGCTCTTCTCGGCCCGGGCGAGGGTCTCGAGCCACTCGGCGATCTCCTCGAAGCCCTCCTCGCGGGCGGTCTTGGCGAAGCCGGGGTACATCTCCGTGTACTCGTAGGTCTCGCCCGCGATCGCCGACTTGAGGTTCTCCGCGGTGCTGCCGACGGGCTCGCCAGTGGCCGGGTCGCCGACCTCGGCGAGGAAGTCGAAGTGGCCGAACGCGTGACCGGTCTCGCCCTCCGCGACGGAGCGGAAGAGCGCGGCCACGTCCGGGTAGCCCTCGACGTCGGCCTTCTGCGCGAAGTACAGGTAACGACGGTTCGCCTGGCTCTCGCCCGCGAACGCTTCCTTCAGGTTCTCGTGTGTCTTGGTGCCCTTGAGCTCAGGCATGCGCGTCTGCGCCTCCTCGTGCGTGTCGGTGTTGTTCGTCGATGACCACTTCGCCACCACGGTCGATCTCGGCCTGGCAGGTCGGGCACAGGCCGCGGAAGACGATCTCGGTGGCCGACACCAGGTACCCGTGGTCGTTGCCCTCGGGCACGTGGACGTCGGTGAAGTCGGCATAGATGTCGTGCACCTCCCCGCATCGATCGCACACCAGGTGATGGTGGGGATCGAGGTTCGGGTCGAAGCGGGCCGACCCGGTGCCGAGCTCGAGCTGGACCAGCTCACCCATGGCCGCGAGATCGTTGAGCGTCTGGTAGACGGTCCGCAGCGAGATGGTCGCCATCTCGGCCCGGACCTGCTCGTAGACCGACTCGGCGGTGGGGTGCGCCTCGTTCCCGGCGAGGGCGCGGAAGATGCACTGCCGCTGCGGCGTGATCTTCAGGCCCTGCTGCCGGAACAGCTCGGTGAGCTCGGCTGGCGACTTCACGGCCGCCACTCTAGCAGTACTTTTCAACGATTGTTACCTAGCCATAGCTGAGATTTTTGTCTCCGCACCGCCCCTGCCCCGAACGTGTGGTGCTCGACTGCCGCTGAGGCCACCGTTCACCGCGGTGTTCGGGGCAGGCCAGGCCGCCCGCCCCGCGCCGCGAGCGCCAGTACCATGACGCGGCCCGTCCCCCTCGCTCAGGAGAGCCCATGCCCGCCGCCTTCGACCGCCCCGACGTGCTGAGGCGGCTGGCCAGCACCCACTTCGACGTCCTGGTCATCGGTGGGGGCATCACCGGTGCGGGGTGCGCGCTGGACGCGGCATCACGGGGGTTGCGGACCGCGCTGGTGGAGCGCGACGACTTCGCTTCGGGCACGTCGTCGAAGTCCTCGAAGCTGGTCCACGGGGGCTTGCGCTACCTGCAACAGGGCGACGTCCGGCTGGTGTACGAAGCCCTCCACGAGCGCCAGCGGCTCCGTCACAACGCGCCGCATCTGGTCAGGATCCTGCCGTTCCTGCTCCCGGTGTTCGCCGGCAAGGGCGGCGTGGTGCCCAAGAAGCTGTCCCGGGCGCTCGGGTCCGCCATGTGGATGTACGACCTCACGGGCGGCTACCGCATCGGCAAGCTCCACAAGCGCATCTCGCCCCGCGAGGCGCTCGAGCACATGCCGACCCTGCGCACGGACCGTCTGGCCGCGTCGTACCTCTACTACGACGCGCAGGCCGACGACGCCCGGCTGACCCTCACCGTGGCCCGGACCGCAGCCCTCGACTTCGGCGCCGCGGTGGCCAACGGGGTGGGGGTGCTCGAGATCCTGAAGGACTCGGCCGGCCGGGCCCGCGGGGTACGAGCCGCCGCCGACGACGAGGAGCTCGAGATCCGCGCCGACGCGGTGGTGAACGCCGCGGGGGTGTGGGCCGACGAGGTACGAGCGCTCGACGAGGGGGCTGATCCCCACACCATCCGGCCCGCCAAGGGGGTCCACATCACCGTGCCGTGGGCCAAGGTGCGCAACGACATCGCCGCGGTGGTGCCGGTCCCGAAGGACAAGCGCTCGGTGTTCGTGGTGCCCTGGGGGGCGTTCACCTACATCGGCACGACGGACACCGACTACGACGGGCCCCTCCACGACCCGCAGTGCACCCGCGACGACATCGACTACCTGCTGCGGGCCATCAACTTCTCGGTCACCTCGGAGATCACCGAGCGGGACATCACCGGCACCTGGGCCGGTCTGCGCCCGCTGGTGCGCGACGCCGCCAGCGAGCGCACCGCCGACCTGTCCCGGCGCCACCAGGTGCAATGGTCGCCGAGTGGGGTGGTGACCATCACCGGGGGCAAGCTCACCACCTACCGCGAGATGGCCGCCGAGACCATCGACGAAGTGCTCGAACACGTGCTCGGGGCCAAGGTGCTCGAGCGAGCCCAACGCCACAGCCGCACCAAGCGACTCCGGTTGCGTGGGGCCGCCGGCTACGAGGAGCTGCGCTCATCGGAGCTCGAGGCGGCGAAGGTCGGCCGGGCCACCCTCGAGCACCTCGCCGACCGCTACGGCGGGGAGGCCCGCACGCTGCTGGCCATGATCGAGCGTGACCCCGGGCTGTCCCGACCGCTGGTGGAGGGCCTCCCGTACCTGCGAGCCGAAGCGGTGTACGCCGCCCGCTACGAGATGGCCCGCACCCTCGACGACATCCTGTCGCGCCGCACCCGGGCACGACTGCTCGGTCGTGATGCCTCGGCGGCGGCAGCGCCCGAGGTGGCGGCGCTCGTGGCCCCCGACCTCGGATGGGATCGAACGGAGCAGGCCCGACAGGTGGACGACTACCGCCAGCAGGTCGAGCACGAGCGGCACGTGCCCGACCTCCCCGAGACCGCCCTCGACGCCGCGATGGGAGCATGACGTGACCGAAGACCCGCGAGCGACCGACGACCAGCTCGGCCCGGGCGCACCGACCGCCCCCATCGAGCTCGCCGGCGGCCCTGCCTCGGCGGCGGCTCGCCTCGGGTTGCCGTTCGTCGAAGTCGACGACGCGATGCTGGATCGGCTCCGCGGGGTGTGTGCGTCCGTGACCCGCGACGCCGCCGAGCTCGCCGAGGCCAGCCGCGACTGGTGGCCGCTGGCGATGACCTGGGCCCTGGACGGCCAGGTGGCCTCCCTCGCCGCCGCGGTCGCCCGGCCCACCACCCCTGCCGAGGTGGCGGAGGTGGTGCGGGTCTGTGATGCGGCGGGCGTGCCGGTGACCGCCGCGGCCGGTCGCAGTGGGGTGTGCGGTGGGTCGATCCCCCTCTACGGCGGGGTGGTACTCGACCTGTGCGGGCTGTCGGGCATCCGCGACGTCGACGACGCGTCGCTGGTCGTCGACGTCGCGCCAGGGACCTTCGGCGACCACTTCGAGTACGAGCTGCGGTCCGGGCACGGGCTCACGGTCGGGCACTGGCCGCAGTCAATGGCCCTCTCCACGGTCGGCGGCTGGCTGGCCTGTCGCAGTGCCGGGCAGCTGTCCACCCGGTACGGCAAGATCGAGGACTTGGTCGTCGGCCTCGACGTGGTGCTCGCGGATGGCCGCACCATCCACACCGGCGGCCACGCCCGCCAGGCATCCGGTCCCGATCTCAACCAGCTCTTCGTCGGCTCCGAGGGGACCTTGGGGATCATCGTGGGGGTCCGGCTGCGCGCCCGGCCCGTCCCGCCCCACACTCGGCACGCGGCGTTCGGTTTCAGCTCGTTCGAAGACGGCCTCGACGCCTGCCGGCGGATCCTGCGGCGAGGGGCGACCCCTGCGGTGCTTCGCCTCTACGACCCGGTCGAGGGGGAGCGGAACTTCGGCACCGGTGAGCTCGCGCCGCTGCTGGTGTACGACGAGGGCGACGGGCAGCTCGTGGACCCGACCCTCGAGATCGTGGAGGAGGAGTGCGAAACCGCGCTGGCGCTCGACGCCGGTCTGGTCGACCGCTGGATGGCCCACCGCAACGACGTGTCCGCTCTGGAGGCCCTCATCTCCCGGGGCTACGTGGTGGACACGATGGAGGTGACCGGCCCGTGGGCGGCCCTGCCCCGCATCTACCGTGACACCCTCGCGGCCATCGGCTCGGTGGAGGGCACGCTGGTGGCCAGCGCCCACCAGTCGCACTCGTACCCCGACGGCGCCTGCCTCTACTTCACCTTCGCCGGCAAGCCCGAACCGGGCGACAAGGACCGCTTCTATCGCGCCGTGTGGGATGCCGGCACCCGGGCGGTGCTCGCCGCGGGCGGATCCCTCAGCCACCACCACGGCGTGGGGGTGAACCGCGGGCGGTTCATGCGCGAAGCGCTCGGCGGGGGCTTCGACGTGCTGGCAGCGGTCAAGCACGCCCTGGACCCCAACGGCATCCTCAACCCCGGCAAGCTCGGCCTGCCCAGCCCGTTCGGGCCCGATCCGCTCATCGGGCCGAACTGAAGGTGAGCACCCTCGACGACACCCTCGACCTCAGGGCCATCGGCGCGGGCCTGCTGGTGGCGATGGTGATCGCCACGCCGGTCGTCGTCGCCGCCCGGGTGGCCAGCGGCGGCGAGCGCGGCGGCGCTTCGGCGTGGTCGGCGGCGGTGGCCGTGGCCAGCCTGGTCGCGGCAGGCGCCGGTGGCTTGGTCGCCGGTAGGCGCCAGGGCGACTGGCCGGCGCTGAACGCGGCCGCCACCGGGGCGACCCTCTACGCCGCGGTCCGGCTGCTGTGGGCCCTGCTCGGCGGGTCCGTGCCCAATGTGCTGTCGCTGATCCTGGTAACCATCCTCTACGCGTCCGTCGGGGCGGTGGGCGGCGCGATCGGATCGATGCGAAAGGTGCGTGACCCGTGAGCTTCCTGGTCATCGACGTGGGCACCAGCGGGGTGCGAGCGGCGATCGTCGATCCCGACGCCCGCATCACCCGCGACGCCTACCGCGAGGTGCTCCCCTCCTCCCCCGCGCCCGGCCTGGTGGAGTTCGACCCCGTGGCGATGGCCGGCGCGGCGCTGGCGTGCGCGACCGAGGTGCTCGCCGGCGAGGTGGTGGAGGCGGTGGGGATCACCAACCAGCGGGCCTCGACCATCGTGTGGGACCGGGCCAGCGGGGAGCCGGTCGGCCCCGGCATCGGCTGGCAGGACCTACGCACGGTGGGTGACTGCCTGGTCCTGCAAGCCGAGGGCCTGCGGCTGGCTCCCAACCAGTCGGCCACCAAGCTCGTCCACCTGCTCGACCAACACGATCCCGATCGCTCCCGAGAGCTGTGCTTCGGCACGGTCGACACGTGGATCGCCTGGCAGCTCTCCCAGGGCGCGCTCCACGTCACCGACCTCTCCAACGCCGCGGTGACCGGCCTGGTGGATCGTGACGGCAGCGGCTGGGACCGCCGAGTGCTCGAGGTCCTGCGGATCCCGGCCGAGATCCTGCCGGCGATCGTCGATTCCACCGGGGTCGTGGGACACGCCACCGCGCTGCCCGGGGCGCCGCCGATCGCGGCGCTGGTGGGCGACCAGCAGGCTTCTCTCGTCGGGCAAGGCTGTGTCGCCCCGGGACCGGCGAAGATCACCTTCGGCACCGGCGCGATGCTCGACGCGGTCTACGGGCCGACCCGACCCGGCTTCGAGACCCGGGGCGGCGGTGGGACGTTTCCCATCGTGGCCTGGCGGCGCGACGGCCGGGCCACCTGGGGCATCGAGGCGATCATGCTCTCGGCGGGCACCAACGTGGAGTGGCTGCGGGACGACCTGGGGGTGATCGCCACCGCCGAGGAGTCCCATACCGTCGCCGCCCGGTGCGCGCACACCGACGGGGTGGTGTACGTCCCCGCCCTGCTGGGGCTCGGCACCCCCTACTGGGACTACGGGGCTCGGGGAGCGCTGCTCGGCCTCACCCGGGGGACGGGGCGCCCGCAGCTGGTGCGGGCCGTGCTCGAGGGGGTGGCGCAGCGGGGGGCCGATCTGGTGGAGGCCGCGGAGCTCGACGGGGAGACGCCGATCCGGTCGTTGCGGATCGACGGGGGGATGAGCCGCAACCCCACGTTCGTGCAAGCCCTGGCCGACGCCTGCGGGCGACCGGTGGAGGTCTCGCCGGTGGTGGAGGCCACGACGCTGGGCGCCGCGCTGCTCGCCGGGCTGAGCACGGGCGCCTGGGGAAGCTGGGACGAGGTCGCCGGCACCTGGCAGCCCCGGGAGGTGGTCGAACCCACCGGCACCCTCGACCGGGACCGCTGGCGGGACGCCGTGGAGCGGGCGAAGGGCTGGCACGCCGACCTGTCGGCGCTGGACTTCTGAGCACCATGACCACGGGACACGCCCATCGATGAGCCGATCCCCCATCCGTCGCCGGCCCGGCGGCTCGGACCTCTCCCCGAGTGGAGCAGCCTGGGTGGCCTCAGCGGCTCTCGGGTGCGTCGCCGTGGCGGCGCTGCTGGCCGGGTGCGACACCCGCTCGCCAGGTTCGGCTGGCTCAGCACCTCAGGCCCGGGAAGCCACGGTGGTGATCGAGGATCACCGCCTCACCCCGAAGGAGATCGCGATCCCCCGGGGCGGGTCGGTGCACTGGGAGAACCGGGACGACACCCGCCACCGGCTCGTGGCCACGGTGCCGAATGTGCTCGACACGGGCGAAATCGGCAAAGCTCAGAGCTTCACGCAGACCTTCGACCGGCCCGGCACCTACCGCTACTACTGCAAGATCCACAACTACATGAAGGGCACCGTGGACGTCCGCTGAGGCTGTCGGCCGGTGCCCCGCACGGAAGGGACGAGACGAGATGAGCATCCGCCGTCTGGTGGCCCAGGTTGACGACCAGCACCGGGAGGCGATGAGGACGATCGCCGACGACCTGGCCGAGCAGCGCGCCGCGACCCGCCCGGCGGCGGTGGACGAGTCGCGCCGCCGCTTCGTCCGCCGGCTCGGCCTGGGGGGCGCGGTGGCGCTCGGTGCGGCCGCGGTCCCGGCCGCGGTCCTCTCGGGCGCAGCGCACGCCGCGGAGACCCAGGGAGCCGGCTCGGCTGGAGGCGCCACGACGAAGCTCCCGGCATCCGATGTGTCCCTGGTGGCCTTCGCCGTCGGGCTGGAGCTGGCGGCTCGCTCTGCCTACGAGGTGGCACTCAACACCAAGTTCCTCTCTCCGGCCGAGGCCCAGCTGTGCCGCACGTTCGCCGGGCATCACCTCGACCATGCGAACGCGCTGGCGGTGCTGGCCGGCGAGGACGACGCCTCGACCAGCTCACCGAACGCCAGCGTGGTGGCGGCCGTGCAGCCCCAGCTCGCCCGGGCCACCGATGCCCGCGGGCTGCTGCAGGCGCTGTACTCGGTGGAAGAGCGGGCGGCCGCGACCTACGAGGCCGCACTGGGGCTGCTCGAGTCCCCGGCAGCCGCGGGGCCCGCGGCCAGCATCCTGCCGGTCGAGGGTCAGCACGCGGTGGTGCTCGGCCAGTTGCTGGAGCTGTCCCCCGGCGAGTGGATGCCGGCGTTCCAGACCACCGACGACGCGTTCGACTACACCCGCTGAATCTGAGCGGGAGAGGAGTGACGATGGAGTTCAGCCGAGACGAGGTCCGCCGCCAGCTCGCAGCGGCCGAGCGCGAGCACACCGAGGCGCTGCCCCGCTGGCGGGAGGTGCTCAGCCGGGTGTTCGATCCCGATGCCGACACGTCGCCGGGAGTCAAGGCCGCGCTGGTGGGCCTCCCCGACCGCCGGGGTTTCCTGCGCCTCGGTGGGGCGACGGTGGCGTTCTCCGCGGTGCTGGCGGCCTGCGGCAAAGAGAAGACGAAGCAGGTCCCCGTCACCGGCACCACGCCCAGTACCACCCCGGAGGAAGCGACCCAGCTGTTCGAGCTGGGCCAGGAGCTCAACCTCGACCTGCTGCGCACCGCCCAGTCGATCGAGGAGCTCGCGGTCCAGACCTACCAGAAGGCGCTCGACTCGGGCCTGGTGACCACCACCTCGGTGGCCGACGCCCTCCGCCTGTTCCAGGCCCAGCACCGCGACCACGCGGGCACGCTGGCGACCACCACCGAAGACAGTGGCGGCACCCCTTACGCCCAGCCCAACCGCTACCTGGACGAGCAGGTCGTGGGCCCGGCGGTGGCGGCGCTGACCGACGAGGCGTCGGTGGTGGCGTTGGCGCTCACCCTGGAGACGACGGCCGCGCAGACCTACGTGTTCGCCACCGAGCTGCTCAGCACCCCGGAACTGCGCCAGACGGTGATGCGGATCGGCGGGGTCGAGGCCCGGCACATGGCCGTGCTGTTCGGGTTCCAGGAGCAGCCGCAGGTGCCGTACCCGTTCATGCCGAGGCGGGGGCACATCGACGAGAAGGGCTTCGTCGGTGCCGGCTCGTTCACCCCGCAGCCCGCACAGGAGACCACGACCACCACCACGCCGACCACCACCGCTCGCTGAGCGTCGACGCCGGCAAACCACGGGCGCCGGTGCGGTCGCGGGTCCGGCGGCAGAACGGTCGCGGTGCGACCGGTCCCGGGCCCCGTCGCGGTCGTCCACGGCGGAGGCATGGCACACTGGGAGCGACGGTGAGCCGGCCGGGTGACCGCGGCGTCGCGCCCTCGGGTGACGGCGTCGAGGAAGGTCGGGGCTCCACAGGGCAGGGTGCTGGCTAGCGGCCAGTCGGGGCGACCCGAAGGAAAGTGCCACAGAGAACAGACCGCCGATGGCCGGCCCGGGCGACCGGGCCGGCACAGGCAAGGGTGAAACGGTGCGGTAAGAGCGCACCAGCATCCCGGGCGACCGGGATGGCTCGGTAAACCCCACCCGGAGCAAGGCCACGCAGGGGGTACGGGCGGCCCGTCCGCCGAGGCTTCGGCCGAGGCAGCCCCCGGGTAGGCCGCTGAGATGGATGGTCACCCAGGCGCCGGGAGGCGCTGGACAGAACCCCGCCTACAGGCCGACTCACCGTCGCACCCTCGGGCCGGGGCGCGGCCCAACCAGCAGCCGTCCCAGATGGTGATGACCGGGATCCCGGAGGGTGTCACTGGGCCTCCTTACCATCGAGCGATGACCACCGTCGCCAACCGCACTGATCCGACCCCGCCGAGGAGCTCCCCCGGCTTGACGACCGCGGCTCCTGTACCCTGGCCCAGCACCTCGCCTGACGGGAGCCGCGACCAGGCCGCCCACGACCGATCACCGCGTCGCGAGTACCGGGCGGCGTGCCCGCCAGCCCCCTACCCGACACCACCGACTGGACGTTCGAGGTGTCCGACTGGCCCAACCACCGCGAGGACCCGCTGATGAACGCCTTCGAGGATCTCGTCGCCCGCCTGCTCCGCCGGGAGGGGTACTGGACCCGCCAGAGCTCCAGAACTACAAGGTGAATATCAGCACCGCCGACAAGGTCAGGATCGGCCTGCACTCGATGCCGCGCCCTGACGTGGACATCGTCGCCTACCAGGCCGTCACGAACACCGTGGCGTGGGTCGAGTGCAAGTCCTACCTCGACTCCACCGGCGTGCAGATGTCCGCCTTCGACGGCTCGAACCCGAAGTTCGCGAAGCGCTTCCGCGTGTTTACCGACCCCACCTTCCGCGAGGTGGTCACCGACGCCCTGGTGCGCCAGATGGTCGAGGAACGCCTCGCCCGACCGAAGCCGAAGGCCGAGTACTGGCTCGTGGCCGGGAAGATCGCCGGGTCGAGCCAGGACGCCGTCGCCGCCCACTTCGAGGCGAACGGCTGGACCCTTCGCGATCGCGGGTGGGTCACCGCCGCCCTACAGGAGGTCGCAGGTGACGGCTACGAGGACGACGTGGTCACCATGGCAGCGAAGTTGCTCCGGCCGTGAGCGGTGCCACCGTCCGACCGCTCGCGGTCCCCTACCGGACCGACTCCGAGCGCTACTTCGGCATCTACTTGAACCGCCGCCGACTCCCGTTCGAGCACGAGCGGCCAGTGGGACCGAAGCCACCCGACTTCTTCGTCGAGCACCCGACCGCGGGACCGATCGTGGTCGAGGTGCACGAGTTCGAATACGTCTCAC
Organism: Rhabdothermincola sediminis; assembly: GCF_014805525.1. Lineage (NCBI taxonomy): Bacteria > Bacillati > Actinomycetota > Acidimicrobiia > Acidimicrobiales > Iamiaceae > Rhabdothermincola > Rhabdothermincola sediminis. Next base: position 16,324 of record NZ_JACFSZ010000007.1, read on the forward strand.
CCCCGAGAGTCGGCGTGGCTGACCCCTACGGGCACATCCGCACCGCGATCAAGCAGAAGCGCGCAGGGACGAGGCGCCAAGGGCAAGTACCCCTTTGTTCTCGCCCTCTACTCGCATGGCTGGCCGATGATCGACGTGCGCACGGTAACGGGCGCGATGTTCGGCAACATCGCCGCACGGATTCCCTTCAGCAGCGTGCCGGGGGCAACCAACGGGAACGTGAAGCTGATCTTCGGCCACGGCGGCAAGATGATCCACGCCCGACCGGGTCAGGTCAGGGTGCAGAACACGACGTTCAGCGCGGTGGCCATCCTCAGGATGTTCAACCCGACCAAGGTCAGGCTCGATCGGGGGTACGCCTCGATCCCCGACGGCCTCAACCCGGTCGATCACCTCACGCGCCGCATCGAGGTGAAAGAGGAGGACGTCCGCACGGGCCTCTACCGCCCGGACTTCGACATCCCACGACTCATCGTCTGCCACAACCCAGTTGCGGCCGTCCCGCTGCCACTCGACGCCTTCGGAGGCCCCCACGATGAACAGTGGGCCATCGCTCCCGATGACGGGCGTCTCCACCTCGCGGCCACCGGACTCGGCTACCACGAGGTGCCCAGCAATGGGAGCGATCGCGGGTGACGGAGCACGAACACCACGCAGTCGAGTTGAAGCGAGAGTACGACTGACGCGGACCCCGGTGGGGCGTTGTTGGTTGCCTGAGCCTGCGGGCTTGGGGATGCTGGTCGCTCTGAACCTCGAGGAGAGGGATGAGCGAGAAGAGGAATGGGCTGCGACCCTTCCTGACGAGATTACCTGCAAAAACAGAACACTCGTTCCATATTTGCTTGCTAATCAAGTAGCCTCACGGTGTGGACTTCGTCCGACCTATCGAGGCCATCGTGCCGGGCGCCCAGGGGCGAGTACTCGCCGTTCTGGCGGAGACCACGGTTGAGCTGAATCTGCGGACCATCGCACAGCTCGCCGGGATCAGCCAGGCCCAGGCATCCCGTCTGCTGCCCAATCTGGTTGCGCTCGGTGTCGTCGAGCGACGGGAGGTGCCGCCGGCATCCCTCTTCCGGCTCGTGCCCGAGCACGTCGCAGCCCGGGCGCTGCTCGCCCTCGCCCGCTCGACCGACACCGTGCTCGACGAGATGGGTCGACTGGCCAAAGCGCTCCCCCAGCCGCCGGTCAGCGTGATCGTCTTCGGATCGTTCGCCCGGCGCGAAGCCGATGCCGACAGCGACATCGACGTCGTCGTCATACGACCCACCGATATCGACGAGGACGACGACACGTGGTCGGCTTCGCTCGAAGCCTGGCGCCGTGACGTGCGTCGACTTACCGGCAACCCGGTCGAGGTCCTCGAAGTGAGCGCGGACGAGGCGGCCACGAAGCTCGCGAGCCGCGCCCAGGTGTGGGCCGACATCCGGCGAGACGGCCGTGTGGTCCAGGGCCTCAGCATCGATGAGCTCCGGGCGGTACGCAGTGGCTAAACCAGGTCGCACCAGGCCGGTGTCGGCCGCGCAGGTCCGCGCCTACGCCGCCAAGGCCGAGGAGTTCGCCGAGGCCGCGACCAGCGAACTCGAAGCCGGCCGCAACATCGCTGCCACGAGCCTCGCCATCCACGCCGGCATCAACTCCGCCGACGCCGTCTGCGGCGCTCGCCTCGGCAAGCGAGCCGCCGGCGAGGACCACGACCAGGTGCTCGACCTGCTCGGCCAGGCAGGCCCCGACGGCGCCGAGGTCGAGCGCAACCTGCGCTGGCTCCTGCCACTCAAGACGAAGGCCGAGTACGAGCCCGACAACATCGCACCATCCGTCGCCGCTAAGGCGGTCGAGCGTGCTCAGCGGTGCGCCGCCGTAGCCCGGCGGGTGGCGGAGACGGCGCGGTAGACGTCAGCCGACCAACGACTGACTGTGCTCGGTTGCCGCAAGTACCACCCGCCGCGCCGCCGACCTGGCCCGCATCAGAACGGGTAGGTGCGGTTCCGCGTGGCGAAGAAGACCGAGCTGAGCGGCTCGGGGCCGACCTTCGTCACCTCTGGCGGCTATCGGAGCACCTCGGGCGTGATGGCGGTCGCTGAGATCGTTCAGCGGTCCTACATGTTGTTGACCGGGCCATTCCTCGCGACCTTGACCCCGGTCATCCAGCAGGACTGGAAGGGGCCGTTCCGTACGCCGTTGTTCTGACGAACCGACCACACGGGCTACGCGTGCGATGATGGCGCATGCCCACCCGGACTCGTGCAAACCCCGCCCGGCCGTTGATGCTGGTCGTCGTCGCGGCCTCTCTCGCCGCCACGGCCTGCAGCTCGGGTGGGACCACCACCGCCGCGCCGGGCACCGAGGCGCCGACGACCACCGCCCGCGCCGCGCCGTCGATCCCTCCCTACACGAGTGAGGTGTACGCCGACCCGGCCCACTGGCTGTGCCGGCCCGACCTGCCCGACGACGTCTGCCACCAAGACCTCGACGCCACCGTCGTGCACGCCGACGGCACGCTCGAAGTCCAGCGCCACGTCGCCGACCCCGACGCCCCGATCGACTGCTTCTACGTCTACCCGACCATCAGCGCCGACCAGAGCCCCAACTCCGACCTGGTGCCCAGCGACGCCGAGAAAGGCTCGGTGCTCACCCAGGCCGCCCGGCTGAACAGCCAGTGCCGGGTCTTCGCCCCCGTGTACCGCCAGATGACCCTGCCCGCGCTGCTCGGCAGCGTCCCTGCCGATCGCCTCGCCGCCAGCCAGGTCGCCTACGCCGACGTGCTCGACGCCTGGCACCACTACCTGGCCAACGACAACGGCGGCCGGGGGGTGGTGCTCATCGGCCACTCGCAAGGGGCGAGCCACCTCAACCGCCTCGTCCGGGAGGAGATCGACCCGAACCCCGAGCTGCGATCGCTGCTGGTGGCCGCCTACCTGATCGGCTCCACCGTGCGGGTGCCCGACGGGGCCGACGTCGGCGGGGACTTCGCCAACATCCCGCTGTGCCGCAGCCAGGACCAGATCGGCTGTGTGGTGTCCTACGCCTCCTTCCGCTCCACCTCCCCGCCGCCGGCGAACAGCTTCTTCGGCCGGGTGCGCGGCGGCGACGGGGTGGCGGCCTGCGTGAACCCCGCGGCCCCGGCCGGCGGCCGGGCGTCACTCACCCCGTACTTCGCCACCGGCGATTGGGTGCTGCCCGGGGCCGGCGCGGACCGCGCCATCACCACCCCGTTCGTGACCCTGCCGGACCTGCTCGATGCCGAGTGCGTGCAGCGCGACGGGTTCAGCTACCTCGAGGTGTTCGTGAACCGCGACCGGGCGGGCCGGCGAGCGCAGGACATCACCGGGGACCTGACCCCGGAGTGGGGGCTGCACGTGGTGGACGTGAGCATCGCCATGGGTGACATCGAGCGGATGGTGGGACAGCAGGCCGCGGCGTTCACAGGTGCGCCACCTCGTTGAAGGTGTGCAGCACCGGCCCCCGATCGCCCAGAGCGATGCGGGTCAGCGACGCCGGAGCCACGAAGAGCCGCCAGGTCACCTCGTCGCCGACACCCAGCGCCCAGGCCACCGCGGCCTTGATCGGCGACACGTGCGACACCACCACCACCGTCTCCGACCGGGCCCGCTCCGCCAGCGTCTCCAGCGACGAGCGCACCCGCTCCCCCAGGGCGGCGATCGACTCCCCGCCGGGCGGGACGAACTGCGGGTCCCGGCGCCAGGCGGACCACACCTCCGCCGGCACGTGCTGCAGCGGCGTGCCGTCGTAGTCGCCGTAGTCCAGCTCGATCCAGCGCTCGTCGACCTCGACGGGAGCCCCGAACGCGGCCGCGGTCTGCCGGGCCCGGGTCAGTGGGCTCGACACCACCCGGTCGACGGGGCCGACCGCGGTGGCGAGCCGGGCCGCCTGCCGCTCCCCCTCCTCGTCGAGGGGGACGTCCAGCCGGCCGAGCAGCAGCCCGCTGGCGTTCGCCGCGGTGCGGCCGTGGCGCACGATCACCAGCACCTAGCTCACCAGGTCCCGGCTGAGATGACCGGTACGCACGAACAGCTCGCGCCGGTCCCGGTCGGCGAAGCCGAACGTGTGCCAGCACCACACCAGCGCCCCCAGACCCGCGACCTCCAGCAGGGCGATGACCGCCGGTGACCGATCCAGCTCCGGCAGCCCGGCCGTGTCGAAGCCCACACCGAGGAACGGCCACCAGAACACCCCGGCGTTCGTCCAGATCCCATCCAGCACCAGGTGCATCAGCATGCCGATCGGCAGGCTGATCCATCGCCGGCGCACCAGCCGCCGACGTTGGGTGGCGAGCATCACCACCGCCAGCAACGCCACCGAGGCGACCAGGGTGTGGGCCAGCCTCGGGCCGCCGAACACCACCTCCCCCAGCGGCAGGACCGCGCCGAGCATCACCAGCCGGTAGTCGAGCGCGGGGCTGCGGAACACCAGCCACACGAACGCGAAGCTCACGCCGGCGAACCAGAGGAACATCGGACGGCCCCCTAGCGGACCAGCAGCCGGCCGCACTCCTCGCAGTGCACCAGTGCATCGGGCGGTTCGTGCTTGATGCGGTCGAGCTCCACCGCGGACAGGCTGAGGTGGCACCCGCCGCACTGGCTGCCCACCAGGCGGGCCACCGCGATGCCCTGCAACCGCCGGCGGAGCTGCTCGTAGTGGTCGAGCAGCTCGGTCGGCACCACCGCGGCGATCTCGGCCCGCTCGGCCTGCACCGTCGCCAGCTCGGCGGCGATCGCGGCCTCCGCCTCGGCCAGCGCGGCCTCCAGCGCGGCGCCCTGGCGGTCCAGCTCGGCCCGCTCGGAGGCGCGGGTGTCGAGCTCCCGGTCCACCGGCTCGAGCTGCTCCATCAGTTCGAGCACCTCGTCTTCCAGCTGGCGTTGCCGCCGGCGCAGCGAGTCCAGATCGTCCTGCAAGGCCTGCAACTCACGCGGTGAGGTGACCGAACCCGAATACAGCTTCGTGTCGACCTCATCGGCCTTGGCGCTGATGTTCGCCACTTCGTCCTCCAGCCGGCGCTGGGCGCGGGCCAGCTCGTCGCGCCTGTCGTTCACCTCGGCGGTCGTTGCATCATGCTCGGCCACCCGGTCGAGGTGTGCGTCACGCGCCGCTCGCTCCGGAAGGGTGTCGAGCCGGTGGCGGAGTTGGTCGACTCTGGTGTCGTGCTCCTGCAAGCGCAACAGGTCGTCGAATGCGTTCATCACCCTCCAGATGGGCCCGGGGTGCTCGGCGGTGGCCCATTGCCCGGCGGGGGCCCGGGTTCGGGGCTCGTGGTCGCCGGAGGCGAGGATGTCGACGAGCTGCTGGGCGTGGTCGTGGTCGTGGTCGTGGTCGATCGCGAGGTACCCGAACCGGGCACCGTCCCGAAGATCGGCTTGCCGTCGGGGCCGATCCGCACCCCGTTGAGCGCGTTGTCCCCCCGGCCGACGACCGGGCGCCCGGCTCGGTCGGGCTTGGGGCACGGGGGGAACGTCCCCACCGGGCGATCAGCATGGACCGCCTCGTTGAACGCCCGCCAGAGCATCGCCGGGTAGGTGCCGCCGAAGTTCGCCACCCCACCCAAGTTCGCCATCGAGATGTCCTGGTCGGGATTGCCCATCCACACCGCGGTGGTGAAGTAGGGCGTGAACCCAACGAACCAGGCGTCGAAGTTCTCCTCGGCGGTCCCCGTCTTGCCGCCCGCTGGTTGGCGCGACAGCCGCGCCCTGGTGCCCGTCCCGCTCTTCACGACCTCCTGCAGGATGTCCCGCGCATAGCAGGCCGACCGTTCGCTCACCGCCTGCTCCCCCGCGCTCTCGTGCTCGAGCAACACCTTGCCATCGCGATCCTCGACCCGTTCGATGAAGTAGGGCGGCATGCGCACCCCGCTGTTGGGGATGGCCGAGACCGCGGACGCCATCTCGAGCGGGGTGATCTCTCGGGGTCCCAGGGTCAACGCCGGCACCGGTGGCAGCTCGCTGGTCACCCCCAGCTTGCGGGCGGTCTCGACCACGTTGGGGATACCCAGCACCTGCGCCAGCCGCACGAACGCGCCGTTGGAGGACCTGGCCGTCACCGAGGTGAGGGTGCCTCCGGCGCCGGAGACCACGTAGGGGTTCTTTGAACACCCGGGGCACTTGAACGCACCACCTCCGCCGATGGTGTCGTTGGGCTGGTTGCCCTGTTCGAGAGCGGTGAGCAGCGTGAAGACCTTGAACGCGGAGCCGGTCGGCTGGCCGGGCGGGTGGGTGGCGATGTCGTACTTGTAGGAGTCGTAGCCGGGACCGCCCACGAGTGCCCGGACCGCGCCCGTCGAGTTCTCGACCGTGACCATCGCCGCGGTGACGCCCTTGTCGTTCTTGGGGACGCCCTGCGCGTGGGCCAGCTCGGCGGCGAACTGCATCCTCGGGTCGAGCGTGGTGTAGATGCGCAGCCCTCCCCCGAACACCCGCTCGATGCGCTCGTCGCGGGTGGCACCCAGCCGTGGGTCGTCGAGCAGCTGCTGCTTCACGTTCTCAACGAAGTAGTCATCGGGTGGGGGCAGCTCGATCTCGTCGCGACAGCCCGCCGGCCGGGGAGTGCCCGTGCTGCAGCGGTCGACCGGCAGGGGCGCGCTCCCGTAGCGGGTGGCGTCCTCCTGGCTGATCGTGCCGAGGCTCACCAACCGCTCGAGCGCGGCCCGGCGCTGCTCGTAGGCCCGCTCCGGATGGCGGATCGGGTCGTACTGCACGGGGTTGGAGATCAACGCCGCCAGCAGCGCACCCTCGGCGTAACCGAGCTGCTCCACGTCGACCCCCCAGTAGGTCTCGGCCGCGGCCTGCACCCCGTAGGCGCCCGATCCGAAGTAGACCGCGTTGAGGTACTTCTCGAGGATCTCGTCCTTGCTGAGCTGCTGCTCGAGGCGCAGTGCCAGGGGGATCTCCTTGGTCTTGCGATCGAGGTCTCGGGAGGAGTCACGCAGCAGGGCGTTCTTCACCAACTGCTGGGTGATGGTGGAGCCACCCTGCTCCACTCCGCCCGCGGCGACGTTCTCCGACAGCGCCCGCCCGATGGCCCGGAAGTCCACCCCGTTGTGCCGGTAGAAGTTCGCGTCCTCGACCGCCAGGATGGCGTCGATCACCGGCTGGGGCACCCGCGACAGCGGGACGGGCTCGCGGTTCTCGGGGCCGTGGAGGGTCGCCAGCAAGCTGCCGTCCGAGGCGTACACCCGGGAGCGCACCGCGAAGTCGTCGAGCGCCGCCAGGTCGATCTCCTGGGCTTGTGCGTGCACCGAGCTGGCCAGCTCGCCCGCGGATGGCACGAGCGCGACCAGCGAGCCCGCCAGCACCACGCCGGTGGCGCAGATCGTCACGACGAGGAGCACGAACTTCCGCACGCGCGCACGACGATACTCAGCCAGGTCATCGGTTAGCGTGCCGCGATGGCCCATGACCGACCGTTTCGCTTCGGGATCCAACTCTCGACCGCTCCTTCGGGCGCCGAGTGGGCGGCGCTCGCCCGCAAAGCGGAGGACCTCGGCTATTCCACCTTGTTCCTACCCGACCATTTCGGTGACCAGCTCGCGCCTCTCCCGGCCATGCAAGCCGCCGCCGACGCCACCACCGAGCTGCGGGTGGGCGCCCTGGTGTTCGACAACGACTTCAAACATCCGGTGGTGCTGGCCAAGGAGATCGCCACCGTCGACGTGCTCTCCGGTGGCCGGGTCGAGCTCGGCCTCGGTGCCGGGTGGATGACCACCGACTACGAGCAGTCCGGCATCCCCCACGATCCCCCGGCCGTGCGGGTGAGCCGTATGGAGGAGAGCATCGCCGTGCTCAAGGGGCTCTTCGCCGAAGGCGCGCTCGACTTCGCCGGTGAGCACTACACGATCACCAGCCTGGACGGTCGGCCCAAGCCGCTGCAGCGACCGCATCCGCCGCTGCTGGTCGGTGGCGGTGGCCGCCGGGTCCTGCGCATCGCGGCCCGCGAAGCCCAGATCGTGGGCATCAACCCATCCCTGCGCAGCGGGCGGATCGACGCCGAGACGGCCGCCGATGCCACGGCAGCGGCCACCGACCGCAAGCTGGCGTGGGTGAGGGAGGCGGCCGGGGCGCGGTTCCCGGAGCTCGAGCTGAGCTGCCTGCTGTTCGCGGTGGTCGAGACCACCGACACCGCGGGGACGGCGGAGATGATGGCAGGCGTCTTCGGCATCCCGGCGGAGGAGGTGCGGGAGGTACCGCACGCCCTGATCGGGACGGTCGAGGAGATGTGCGACCTGCTCGAAGCCCGGCGGGAACGCTGGGGGCTGTCCTACATCGTGGTCCAGGGCGACGCCATGGACACCCTGGCCCCGGTCGTCGCCCGCCTCGCCGGCCACTGAGGAGGTGACCACGGTCGCGTTCGCCGGCGCGGGCCCGCTCACCGCGGTGCACGGACTCGCCGCGCAGGCGCTTGGGTTGCGGGTCAGCCACGTCGCCGCCGGCACCGCCGAGCAGGCCGCCGAGCGGGCCAGCCAGCTCCGGGCCCGACCTTGCACGTACGAGGACCTGCCGGCCGGCGCGGACCTGGTGATCGTCACCGCGCCGCCGGCCATGCGGGCGAGCGAGGTGCTCCGCTCGGTGCGCGCCGGCACCGCGGTGCTGGTGGAGCCGCCGCTGGCGGCGACGCTCGCCGGCGCGGACGCCATCGTCGATGCCGCGGCCCGAGCAGCCGCACCGGTGCTCTACGGCGAGAGCCTGCTGCACGCACCGGTGGTGCGTACCGCGCTCGATCGGGTGCGGATGATCGGCCCGATCGATCGCATCGAGGTGCGGGCGCAGCACACCCCGGGGGATCGCCGAGTCGGGGCCGAGCCGGGTGTCGAGACTGGGGCCCTGGCCGAGGTGGGCACCCGCGCGCTGGCGGTCGCCCTGGCGGTGGCCGAACCGGCCGAGCCGGTGGCGGTGCAGGCCCGGCTCGAGTACGCCGGCCCGGGGCAGACCGACGACTGGGCCGAGGTCACGCTGCGCTTCGCGGGCGGGGCGGTGGCCACGGTCGTGGCCAGCCGGCGGGAGCCCGAGCCCGCTGCGGTGTGGGACCTGCAGGTGTCGAGCCCCACCGGGGTGGTCCGCGCCGAGCTGGCCCCGACACCGTCGCTCGAACACGACGGTGAGCCGGTGCCGGTCGTCGCCACGCCGGCCGCCGGCGACGTCCCCCAGCTCGAGCAGTTCGGCTACCTCCAGCAACTCCGAACGGCGGCTGCGGCCGCGGGGCGGGCCCACGACCTGCGGGGTCCGATCCTCGGGAGGAAGGTGCTCGAGGTGCTGTGCGGGGCGTACGCCGCGGCGGCAGACAGCGGCTCGTGGCACCCGCTGCCCTTCGCCGGGCCGCGGGATCGCCCGCCGCTGGCGGGCTGGGCCACCCCGTAGCCGGCAGGTGCTCCCGCTCACCTCCGCTCGTGGCGCCCGTTGCGCGGACCCTGCACGGGTGGTTACGGTTAGTAACAGTGACCGCTGGTAACAGTGATCCGCCGCGCCGCCTGGACCGAGCCCGCCGCGACCGAGCCGCGGGCCTGACTGCGGACCGCGAGCGCCGCCGCCAAGAGCTGCTCGACGCGGCTGTGGCGCTGGTGCGCCGCGAGGGTCCGTACGCGTCAATGGAGCAGATCGCCGCCGAGTGCGGCATCACCAAGCCGATCCTCTACCGCCACTTCGGCCACCGCCAAGGGCTGATCATGGCCGTCGCCGAGGGATTCGTGAGCGACCTCATCGCCGAGCTCGCACCGTCGCTGGTCAGCACCGAGCCACCCCGGCGGATCCTCGAGCGCACCATCGACGCCTACCTGGGGCTCATCGAGCGGGACACGAACCTGTATCGCTTCCTGTCGGCCCACGCCGATCCGGGCAAGCGCGACCTGCTCACCGCCCTGATCGCGGAGGAGATTGCCATCGTCTTCGAGCGCCTCCTGGCCGAAACCGGCCTCGACCCCGCCGACGGCAAGCCGTGGGCCTACGGGGTCGTCGGCATGGTGCACCTCGCGGGTGACTGGTGGGTGGAGAGCCGCGCCCTGTCCCGCCATCGGCTCGTCGACCGACTCACGACCCTGCTGTGGTCCGGCTTCGAGGGCATCGGCGTGCCCGACCGGCGGCCGGCCGTCGCCCCTCATACCCCGTCCCCGGAGGAGTGAACCCATGACCCGTACCCTGCTCGACGTCGGCGCGGCCGTGACCACCCGCTTCACCTGGAATTACGTGCAGGACCGACCCGCGCTCACCAAGCTCTACGAGAAGGGCAAGGTCTCCCAGTGGAACGCCACCACCGACATCGACTGGACACCCGAGGTCAACTTCGGTGACCCGGACCCGGACCTGACCGACGAGGACCGGGCGATGATCGACGGGTTCATGGGCTTCGACCAGCCCGATTCCCCGTTCTACGGCTTGAACCAGGCAGAGCGGACCGCGATCGCCTGGGAGTTCCAGAGCTGGATGGTGAGCCAGTTCATGCACGGCGAGCAGGGCGCGCTGGTCGCCACCGCCCGCTTGGTGGAGACGGTGCCGGACATCGACGCCAAGTACTACGCCGCCAACCAGGTCGCCGACGAGGCCCGACACGTCGAAGCGTACGCCAAGTACCTCAACGAGAAGCTCGGCCAGCACTACGAGATCAGCCGACCGCTCGAGTCGCTGCTGATCGACATCATGACCGAGCGGCGGTGGGACATCACCTACCTCGGCATGCAGATCATGGTGGAGGGGTTGGCGCTGGCCGCGTTCGGTCTCGGCAACGTGCTGTTCCGCGACCCGGTGATCAAGCAGATCACCGACTACGTCATGCGCGACGAGGCCCGCCACGTGGCCTTCGGTGTGCTCTCGCTCCAGGATTTCCTCCCCCAGCTCAGCGCGGCTGAGCTCGCGGACCGGGAGGAGTTCCTCCTGGAGGCCACCGATCTCATGTACCAGCGCTTCCTGCTCGAACAGGTGTGGGAGAAGGTCGGCATCGACGTCGAGGAGGGCAAGCGCTTCGCCGCCACCAATCCTCTGATGGTCATCTTCCGCCAGATGCTGTTCTCGAAGATCGTGCCCAACGTGAACAAGCTCGGTCTCCTCACCCCGAAGGTGCGGGAGCGCTTCGAGTCGCTGCAGGTCATGCAGTTCGCGGGCGCGCCGGACTCCGCCAGCGAGGTCCTGGCCTCGACGTGACCTGCCTCACCCACCGAGCTGAGCATCCGCACCCCTGGGCCGCCGCCGCTCTAGGCTCACGCCACCAGGTCCGTGGGCCAGGGCGGAGAGCAAGGGCAGAACGACGATGCAGCACGTGCTCCAGTTGGCCGAGCCGGTCGAGTTCGGCGATATCCGGTTGGCCCCCACCAGTGAGCTCGCCGGCCTGGCCGAGCTGAGCCGCCTCCGCGATCACGACAGCATGCTGGATGCCGTCGTGCGGATCGCGGCCACGATCAAGGCCGAGGACGACGAGCGCCAACGCGTGGCCGCCCTGCGCGCCGCCTCCGACGCGGTCGCCCTCCCGCGGCGCCGCTGACCGGTCGGCGCGGGTCCACCAACGTGCCGCGAGCGACATCTAACCTGACCGCACGTACTCGTTCGGGCGGAGGACGAAAGCAGGAGATCGTGAACGACCACCCCCAGCACGTCGATCTGGTCACCCTCGAAGAGGTGCAGCGCCTGCTGCGCGACACCGAGTTCGCGACAGCCGACGATCTCCGCGCCAGCGTGTCGCCGGCCGATCTGGCCCGGGTGGTCGATGCCGCGCCCGCCCCGGCTTCCCGCGTCGAGCCCGCAGGTGCCGACGCGCTGGCCCCCCTGCCCCGCCGCCGTTGACCGTCGAGTCGTTCGCAGGAGCCGCGGCAGTGGCACCAAAGCCGGCGGGCACCGCAGGCGCCGACGGGCGCGACCAGGTGATCGACCTCACCACCATCCGCATCGACCGCGGCGTCGACCCGTTGACGAAGCTGAGCCCTGAGGAGCGGATGCGCCTGCTCGTGCGGGTGCTCTGCGAGCTGGTCGCCTACGGCGAGCTGGAGCCCGCCGAACCGTGAACGCCTGACCGTTCGCCCGTCGAGGATCGCCTCCCCCAGCTGCAGGTCGGCTCAGCGTCGTGCCCGGGCCAGACGACGGCGGGCAGGAAGGTCGTCGAGGTCGTCGTTCACGGGCAGCGGCCAGCTGCGGGCTGGCCGGGGCCCGGGGTCGTGGGAATCCGCAGGAGCCGGATCGCCAGCTCGCTCCTCCTCGGAACGGGCGACGAGCAGGCACAGGACCCGCACGATGACCCGTCGGCGCTCCAGGTCGGGCAGGTTCGCGAAGTGCGTGAGCTGCCCGGGACGCTGCGGAACCTGGTCCGAGAAGAGGATGAGCTCCTCGACGGGCTCTGGACCCCGACGATCCGAGCGCTCGACGAGGTCGCTGAGCGCGTGGACCACCTCGCCCTCGTCGATGTCCTCGCGCTCCACGACCTCGGCCGCCACCTCGGCCGCGTCCTGCTCGCTGACACCGAGTCGCTGGATGAGCGCCTGCAGGACCTCGTCGACGTCGGCATCGAGGCCAGCATCGACGTCATCATCGACCGACGCCCCCGCAGGATCGGGCGGATCGAGCGCTGCGTCCTCGAGCACGACGATCGGTTCCCCGGCGTCGAGCACGATGATCGGCTCCGCGGCACCCTCGCCGCCGTCCACCCCGACAGCCTCGGTCGCGGCGGGTGCGGTCCGGTCCGGTGCCGCGGGTTGCGGGTCCGCCGGCATGACCGCGGCGGTGGGCTCTACGGCCGGCTCGACGACCGGCTCGACGACCGGCCCTGGTACCGACTCCGGTGCCGGCACCACGGGCGATTCGACCGCAGCCGGCGCCTCCGGCACGCGGGGCGCCGATGGCTCAACCAGGTGTGCCGGCTTGCGGGGCACGGTCGGCTGGTAGGCCGGCGCGCTGTGGCGTACCCGCTGACCGGGGGCACGGAAGCGGTCCACCGCCGGCTCATCCTCGTCGCCGACTGGATCGCCGCCGTGTGCCCTGCCGTTCTCGTCGCCCTGGCGGTCCGTGCCACTCCCGGCGTCGGCTCGGTCGAGCGGTGAGGCCTGGGGCGCCGGCGCGGCACCGGTTCCCTGGAGGCGACTGGACACGTCGACCAGATCATTCCGATCATCGACAGGAGTGACCCGCGAACGCAGCACGACGAACGTGACGACACCTGCCACCGCCAGCACCGCCACCAACGCGACTGCGACCATCTGTCACCCGATCCGAGATCGGGAAGCATCGCTCTCGCGACACGCTTCCGCCCGACTGATGGGCTCCTTTCTAGCGCAGCCGGGCCGGCTCGGCCATGCACACGCCCCCGCGCCGGCTCAACCGGCCTGGGCCCGCAGCTTGTCCTTGAGCTCCTCCCAGCGCTGCGGGCTCCCGCCTCCGGCGGTGAACAGCTCGAGCGCTTTCCACTCGGGCGCCTCGTAATCCTTCTGCACGGTGTCGACGGGCACCTCGGTCCCGTCCAGCGCCACCTGCAAGCACGGCCAGGCAGCAGGATCGTCCCCGCGGCGTAGGAAGATACGGATCTGTTCCGCTTCGCCCTGCTCGTCGGCCAGGATCAGAAAGGTCCACCGCTCCATGAGCGCTCCTCTCGCGTCAGCGGCGCATGCCGATCGGGAACTCGATGGTGTCGGCGATGTGGCGCATGAGCTCGGCGAGCCCGTTCACCAGCAGCTGCGGCTCGCCGCCGTTCGCCGCGACCTCGCGCAACACCGGGCGAACCTGGGTGCTGATGAAGTCACCGAAGACGGCGACGAACCCGGCGGAGATCTGCCGCCCTTCCTCGGAGTCGTTCAGCACGGCCCGCTCGATCTCGATCGGGTCGAGGTCCAGCGGGGCCAGATCGGCAGCGTCTTCTTCGTCGCCCACACGAACCTTGTCGGCCCTCGCCGAGCCCGATTCAAGCTCCGTCACGGAAAATCCCCCACCGATCCTGCTCAGGCGAGCCGACCGTTAGGCTTCGTGACGCCGACACGGTGCGCTCCCGAGGCAGGAACCAGTGGCAGACGAGCAACCAGCATCCCCCGGCCACACGATGACGGCGGTGAGCGGGGAGACATCGTCGCGGCCCTACCCGGCGATGGTTGAGGAGCTCAGCGGTGACTTCGCCTGGGCGGTCGTGGAGGTCGCACCGGACGGCATCCTGATCACCGACGACGCCGGCACCATCGTGCTCGCCAACCATCGAACGGAGGAACTGTTCGGCTACGCGCCGGGAGAGCTGCTGGGCCGACCGGTCGAGATACTGCTCCCCGACGAGTCGCGCAGCGTGCACCGCGCACACCGCACCCGCTACCGAGCCGAGCCCCGGACTCGGGCGATGGGGTCGGGACTGGACCTGCGAGGGCGCCGCCGGGACGGCACTGTGTTCCCGGTGGAGATCAGTCTGAGCCCGCTCTCCCAGGACGGTGAGCTGCGGGTGATCGCGGTGATCCGAGACATCAGCGACCGGATCGCGGCCGAAGAGGAGAACCGCCGGATCCGCGCCACCCTCGATGCGACGCACGACGGGGTCTTCATCTTCGATCCGGTGACCCTTCGTCACTCATACGTGAACCTCGGGGCGATCGAGCAGACCGGTTACACGGAAGCCCAACTGCTGGAGATGACACCGGTACATCTCAACCCGGAGCTCGACGAGCGAGCCTTCCGCGAGGTGCTCGCCCCGCTGCTGTCCGGCGAGGTCTCGGCCCGCACGCTCACCACGGTGCACCGCCGATCCGACGGCACCGACGTGCCGGTAGAGGTGCTGGTGCAATACCCACCGGTCCAGAACGAGTCCTCCCGTCCGGTCGTGGCGATCGTGCGCGACATCTCCGACCGCATGGAGGCCGACCGCGCCATCCGCCAGAGCGAGGAGCGCATGCGCACCCTCTACCGGGTCGCGTCCGAGCTGCGTATCGGTTCCGACGAACAATTCCGTGAGACGGTCCACGCGGCGGCCGTGCTGCTCGGCGTCGACGGCGGGTTCCTCGCCCGCATCGAAGAGGGAACGCCCCGGGTCTTGCAGTCCTGGGACGCCTGCGATCCCGCCCCTTCCGACCTCCCCACCGAGCTGGTGGCGCTGTCCCTGCAGACGGTCGCCGCGAACGACGTGACGGTACGCGACGGATCGAGCAGTTTCATCGGGGCCCCGATCGAGGTGGACGGCAACCCGTTCGGGGTCATCGCCTTCTACCGGGCCACCCCACGTGAGGAGCCGTGGTCGGTCGCCGACCGAGACTTCGTCCGCTTGCTCGCCAACTGGTTGGCACGCACGATCGAGCGCAACCTCACCGAGGACGCACTCCTCCTGGCTCAGCAGGACCTCGCCGTCACGGAAGACCGCGAGCGCATCGCCAGAGACCTCCACGACACGGTGATCCAGCGCCTGTTCGCTGCGGGGATGGGCTTGCAGAGCACGATCAGCAGGGTCGCTGATCCGGGCGCCCGGGAGCGCCTGGAGCAGGCCGTCGACGATCTCGATGAGACCATTCGAGAGATCCGCACCGCCATCTTCGGGCTCCAGGCTCCACCCGACGGGGGCCCGGGGCTCCGAGGCGACATCGTGCGCATCACCAACGGGGCGAGGGAGGCGTTGGGCTTCTCCCCGCGGGTGCAGTTCAGCGGAGCGATCGAGAGCATCCCGGCCAGAGTGGCCGAACACCTGCTGCCGACGCTGCGGGAGGCGCTCACCAACGTCGCCAAGCACGCGCAGGCCAGCGCCGTGCGGGTGTCGATCGAGGTCGACCGGGAGGTACGCCTCCGGGTGACCGATAACGGCGTCGGGCCGGGAGAGGACGTCGCCGGTGGGCACGGGGTGCCGAACCTGCGCGCCCGGGCCGAGGAACTCGGCGGCACGTTCTCCCTCGGCTCGGCGCCCACGGGCGGCACACTCCTGGAGTGGTGCGTACCCGTCGAGCGTGACGGCGACGGAACCTGACCAGCGTTCCCCCGGCCCGGTGAGATGATCGGTCGCATGGCGCCGTGGCCCTCGTTCGTCTTCGCCGGCATCGTGGTCGGTCTGCTGATGGGGGTGTTCGGGGTCGGTGGCTCCTCCGTCGCCACACCTGTGCTCGCGATCCTCGGGGCACCCGGCCTGATCGCGGTCGCATCCCCGCTGCCGGCCACCATCCCCTCCGCACTGGTGGCCGCTGCGCCGTACGTACGATCCGGTGAGAGCCGGCCCCGAGCAGCCGCGTGGTCGCTGGTAGGAGGTGTGCCGGCCGCCATCGTGGGAGGGCTCCTCTCTCAGGTCATCGGCGGTCCCGTACTGCTCGTCCTGTCGGGCATCGTGTTGATCGTCATCGGGATCCGGGTGCTGTTCCCCATCAGTGAAGCCACGCGCACAGCGGGCACCGCCCGGCGGCAGAACCGCCCCTTGCTCGTCGCGACCATGGCGGGCATCGGTCTGTTCACCGGGCTGCTCGCCAACGGCGGGGGCTTCCTGCTGGTGCCGGTCTACCTGTTCCTGTTCGGCTTGCGGATGCGCCAGGCAGTGGGCACGAGCCTGCTGGTCATCGCCGTGATGTCGATACCGACCCTGGGCACCCACATGGCGCTCGGACACATCGACTGGACGGTTGCGGGGACCTTCGCCGCGGGGTTGCTGCCCGGGGCCGCGATCGGTGCGCGCCTCGCACACCGCCTGGAAGGCCCCACGATCCGCCGAGCGTTCGGGTGGTTCCTCGTCGTCTTCGGTATCGCCTTCACGCTCTACCGGCTATCCCGGGCCTGAGCGCCCGCCCGAGTCGCCCCTGCGGTTGAACCCCGCGGGCCAGTCATGAGCGTTTCCACCATCGCGGAGAAGGGAGCGTGAAGCCGCTAGCACAGCAACCCTCACCGACGCCGCCAAGGCCCTGCTAGCCGAACCGGTGATCGCCAACCTGGCCACGATCAGCCCCGACGGGAGCCCACACGTGACGCCGGTGTGGATCGACGTCGAGGGTGACGACCTGGTCATGAACACCGCCGACGGTCGAGCCAAGGTCGACAACCTGCGCCACCGACCCTGCGCCACCGACCGAAGGTGGCGATCTCGGTGGTCGACCCTCACGACCCGTATCGGGTGCTCGCCGTGCAAGGCGTGGTGACCGAAATCACCGACCAGGGCGCGGACGCGCACATCGACCGCCTGGCCCGCAAGTACCTCGGGGTCGCCACCTACCCGATGCGCAGACCAGGTGAGCGGCGACTCAAGGTCCTCATCAAGCCCGAACGGATCCTCATGCAACCCACCGACGGCTGAGGGGCGCCCTGGTACCAGGCAGCAGCGCTCGCGAGCGATTCGGCTCACACCGCCGTGCCTTCCACGGCGTGTCGGCCACCCCGGCGGCCGAGGACCTCGAGGGTCCCGAGCACGACGAGCGCCACGAGCAGGATGCCGAAGACCACGGTAGCGGTCGGCTGGTACCAGGCGATGAGCACGACGACCGCGATCACCCCGGTCGCGACCCGCAGCGCGGCGAGGTTGCGGGCCACGAACGCGCCCACCGGACCGAAGTCCATCCCACGCTCACCGGCCTCCTCCCCGACGCGGCCCAGCACGCCCGACACCGTCCGGCGCAGCCGCTGCGCCGCATCGGAGGGCCCGAGCACCGCAGCGCCGGCGAACACGATCACCGAGAGGGCGAGCACGGCACGAGCGCTCTGGCGGAGGAAGCGAATGATGGTGTCGAAGAACGCGGCCGCCGCATCCGGTGGCAGGACGCTCGATGGCATCGCCGCCAGGTACACCGTTCGACCGACGGTGATCAGCAGCAGGAACACGACCATGGCGGCGGTGATGCCCCCGCCAGCCCACAGCAGCCCTCGACGCCGATCCGGCATGGCCACCACACCGGCCGTGAGCACCAACACGGTCAGCCAGGGCAACACGTTCGCGACCTTGTCGAAGGTGTCGAACGCGAGCTGGGCGCGAGCGATGTCATCGGAGCGGAAGACCTCGATGGTGAGTGCGTCGTCGGGCAGCCGCACGCTGGCGAACAGATCGATTCCTGCGGCCTGCAACCGCCGGTTCACCTCGTTGAGGATCCCCGACAGGTCCACGGAAACCGCGCCGTCCCGGGCCTGGAGCGCGGCGCTCCCCCGGCCCGTCAGGACCGCGACGAGCTGGTCGTGCGCGAAGCGGTTGGCCTGCACCCACACCAGCTCGAACTGCTCGCTCGCCAGCACCCCTTCGACCGCCTGCCGCACGGTCTGCTCGATCGCCGACGTGAGCGGGCCAGCGAGGAACTGCGCCCGCTCGGGGAGCGATTCCGCCACCAGCCGGGGGACGTCGACCTGCGCGAACAGGGCCTGCGTGATCCGGTCGGCCACCACCGCCTGGATGGCCGGATCCGAGGCGAGGGGGGCCACGGTCCGGACGTAGCGATCGGTGTCGGCGATCTGGTTCCGAGTCCACACCGCGAGCACCGAGATCGGGGCGAGCAGGCTCCCCACGGCGAACAGCGCCACCGCGGCGAGAACCCTGCCGCTGCGACGGCGATCAGCGCGCGGTCGCGACGCCAAGGCCGCTTCGAGCTCGGCGTTCCGGCGGCGCAGCCGTTCGACCTCCCGCACCAGGGCGTCTGGATCGCCGGTGGAGCTCACGGGCGCCGAGCGTACCTGGCGTCCCCCGATGGGAGCCGGTCAGCGGTCGATCGGTCCCAGCGCGCCCGTGTGCACGTCGAACAGGAACCCTCCGACCACCAGACCGGGGGGGAGCTGCTCGCAGGCCCGCAGTCGGCGGAGATCCGCCTCGAACGCCTCGCGGTGATCCGGGAAGGTCAACAGCTCGATGGTCGACGCGTCGGCACCGGAGCGCTCGGTGAGCGTACGTCGCAACTCGCTCTCGTCGTCACGCCGCATGGCGCAGTCCGTGTGATGCACGATGCAGACCCGCTCGACGCCCAGGAGGTTGGCGGCGAGCACCAACGAGCGGAGTGCGTCATCGGTGACCCGGGCACCCGCGTTGCGGATGATCTTCGCATCGCCGGGCTTCAACCCGAGCATGGCCAGCGGGTCGATGCGGGAGTCGATGCACGTGAGCACGGCCAGGCCACGCGCTGCTCGGCCGGGCTGCCCGGAATCCACGAACGAACGTTGGTACGCCTCGTTGGCGGCGAGAAGGTCGTCGAACACCATTCCGAGTTCTACCGCGCCACGGTGCCCACTCGCCCACCCGCTCCTCGGTGGGCCAGGCTGGTCACCATGGCTGCCTGGGAAGATGTCTGCCGCTCCAGCCCCGAGCTCGCGCCAGCGGTGCAGCGCCGCTTCGAGGCCCACGGCCTCGGATTGCTCGCCACCATCCGCACCGACGGCTTCCCCCGCGTCAGCGGTGTCGAGCCCCTCTTCACCCGAGGCGAGCTGTGGCTGGGCATGATGCCCGAGTCGCGCAAGGCTCTCGACCTGCAACGCAACGATCGTCTCTCCCTGCACAGTGCCACGACGGACAAGGAGCTGACCGAGGGCGACGCCAAGGTGACCGGCCGGGCGGTGGAGGTGAAGGATGAGACGACGAAACAGCAGTTCCTCCGGTGGTTCGCGGAGGAGAACGGCCACGCCCCGGATGGACCCTTCCACCTCTTCCGGGTCGACGTCACCGAGCTGGCACTCATCAGGCCCGGTGGCGATCACCTGGTGATCGAGTCCTGGCGGCAAGGACGGGGGACGAGGCGGATCGAACGCCGTTGAACGAAGATGCGGGCATGACCGGCGGTGCGCTCCACCCTCCTGATCCTCCCCTCACCGACGGCACCGTCACGCTACGGCGCTTCACCGATGCCGACATCGAGCAGATCACCGCGTCGTGCCAGGATCCTGAGATCCAGCGTTTCATCCCGGTCCCCCAGCCGTACCAGCGCGCCGACGCCGAGGCCTACGTTCGGCGCACCGAGCGCCAGTGGGCCGAGGGCACCAAGGCGGCGTTCGCCATCGTCGACGCAAACGATCCCGGGATGCTGCTCGGCGCCATCAACGTGGCGATCAACGGCGCGGTGGGCAACTCGGGCTACTGGGTGGCCCCCCAGGCGCGGGGACGCGGGGTCGCCGGTCGGGCACTGCGCCTGCTCACCGACTGGGCGTTCTCCTCGGTCGGCCTCGGCGTGATCCTGCTCGAGATCCGGCCCGAGAACGCCGCGTCGATCGCGGTCGCCACCCACTGCGGGTACCACCGGGCGGGCGAGATCGACATCAACGTCGAGACCGGCAAACGCAATGGCCTCATCTTCTCCCGGCTGGCGTCGGACCACGCCAGCAGTGGTGAGGCGCCGGTCTGACCTCCGCTGCTGTGAGGTGGCTCCTACCATGGAACGGTTGTGACGGCGCACGCGTTCAGAGTCGGCGGCCACGAGTACCCGGTGGTCCTCCCGACGCTTCGCGACCCGAGGATGCACCTGGCTTCGGTGATCATCACCGTCCAGATCCTGGGCCAGACCGTGCTGGGCTTCGAGCTGTCGATCGCCCAGATCCTCGTCTCCCTGGGAACCGCCGCCGCCCTCGAGCTGGCAATCGTGTTCCACCGCCAGCGGGCCGTCGTATGGCCGGGCAGCGCGCTCCTCACCGCGAACGGGGTGGCCCTGATCCTGCGAGTGCCGGGCACCGAGCACGGCGACTGGTGGAGTCTGCACGGTTGGTACTACTACGCGGGCATCTCAGCTGCGTCGTTGCTGTCCAAGTACCTGATCCGCTACCGCGGGCACCACGTGTTCAATCCAAGCAACATCGGCCTGGTGGTCGCGTTCCTGCTCCTGGGGAGCAACCGCATCGAGCCACTCGACTTCTGGTGGGGGCCGATGTCCCCGGGCATCGCGGCCGCCACCGCAGTGATCCTGGTGGGGGGGTTCACCATCACCTCCCGCCTCGACCTGCTGGGGATGGCCGCCGGGTTCTGGATCACCTTCGCGCTCTCGCTCGGCATCGTGGCCTCGACCGGCCACTGCATGACCGCCACCTGGCATCTCGGGCCGATCTGCGGCGCATCGTTCTGGTGGGTGCTGGTCACCTCTCCCGAGGTGCTCATCTTCCTCTTCTTCATGATCACCGACCCCAAGACCACCCCGACCGGGCGGGTCGCCCGGGTGGTCTTCGGGATCTGCGTCGGGTTCCTCGCAGCCTTGCTGGTCGCGCCGCAGACCACCGAGTTCGCGTCCAAGGTGGCGGTACTGGGCAGCCTGGCGATCATGTGCGTCGCCCGCTACCCGCTGGCGCGCGTCGTGCCGGCCGCGGGCAGCGACGACGACCACCTCCGGCGCTGGCTGACCCGATCTCTGCGAGACAGGGGGGACCACGAGGGCGCGTCCGGGGCCCACCTCCGTCCCCGGCTGGGGACCGTCGGCGGCGGCCTGACCGCCGCAGGGATCTGCGTGCTGGCGCTGGTGTTCGCCGGGACACCGGCGCGCGAGCCCACCGTTCACCTGCGCCCCGACGGCACGGTCGGCTCCCAGCGCGATCTGGCCGTCGACGAGTCGACCCTGCCGCCGGTGACCATCAGCGACGCGATGCGCGAGCTGAGCCCGAGGCTGAGCGACCGGACCGCTCGGCTGATGGCCGCCGACGTGCTGGCCGATCTGGCCTCGGAGCGCCGGGCCCGCCTCGATCTGGATGACACCGCGGCGACCGAGGGCTCGGTCTTCAGCCGCCTGCAGGACCTCGAAGGCGAGATCGCCAGCGTCCAAGCCGGAGGCCAGATCGTAGTGCCGGACTACACGATCGACCGCATGGTCATCGTGCCCGTCTACGACCCCAAGAACGCGCAGGCCGGGCCGCAGTTCGGAGTCGAGGTGCACGGCACGGTGACCTACACGACCTACGGGGGGACACCGCCGACGACCGGGGTGCCGTCGCTGCCGGAGCCCTACGAACGGGTGTTCGCGCTGTTCCTGTCGGGCGACCGCTATCTGCTGGCCGCGGACTACCCGCCCGGAGTGGAGTGAGTCAGGACATCGCGTCGATCGAGCCGACGTAACCGTGCTCGACGATCACTGCGGCGCTGTTGTCGTAGAGCTCCTGCTCGTCGGGCGCCCAGGTGGCGAGACCGTCGACGTAACGGTTGTACATGCAGAACGCAGCCGCGATGAGCACGGTGTCGTGGATCTCCACGTCGGTGGCGCCCTCGGCCCGCGCCGCCGCTATGTCGGCCTCGGTGACGTTCGAGCCGCTCTGCTGGACCTTGGCCGCGATGGCGAGCAGCGCCTTCATCTTGTCGCTGATCGGAGCGGTGGACGGGTCGGCCTTGACGGCATCGACGACAGACCAGCCATCCTCGAGCTGTACGGCAGCGAACGTGTTGTGCGATCGCGAGCAGAACGTGCAATTGTTGAGCCACGACACGTAGCCGGCGATGAGTTCCCGCTCCCCGCGGGACAGGGAGTGGTCACCTCGCAGGAGCACCTCAGCGAGCTCGTTGAGCGGCTTGGCCGTCTCGGGCCTGAACATCATCGGCCCGATGATGCCGGGCACGCCCTCGGGCAACTCGATGTGTGGCATGGCTGCTCTCCTCGCATCTGCCGGCTGAGAGCGGCGATGGTACCGCCGCCTCGACCGACTTGGCAGGGGGCCGGACGACCCATGATGGGATCCTGTTCGTGGACGCCGTCTACTCGGCTAGCACGCTCGCCGCTCCGCCGCTGCCCATGACCTCGACATCCCGGATCATCCATGGCTTGCCGCCAAGCAGAGGTTGCTCGCGCCCGGCGATGAACCAGCGGAGGTGGCGATGACCCGGCCGACCTTCGGCGCGTTCCGCTCGTCGCTGGCCCGCCGACGGCCGAGTGGTGCGGACGTGGCCGTGTTCCTGGCGATCGCCGTGGTGCTCTACACGATCGGCCGGGTGGCGCCCGACACGACGGTGTCGCTGCTCCCGAACCAGTACACCGACATCGACACGGACCCGGCACGCCTCCCCTACTACGCGGTGCGCAGCCTCCTCCGCATGTTCGTGGCGCTGGCCCTCTCCTACGCATTCACCTTCGTCTACGGCTACGCCGCGGCACGGAGCCGTCGGGCCGAACGGGTGCTCATCCCCGCACTCGACATCCTGCAATCGGTTCCGGTGCTCGGCTTCCTGTCGATCACCGTGGTGGGGTTCGTCGCGCTGTTCCCCGGCTCGCTGCTCGGGCTGGAGTGCGCCGCGATCTTCGCCATCTTCACCTCACAGGTCTGGAACATCACCTTCGGCTTCTACCAGTCGCTGATCACGCTGCCTCGCGAGTTCGACGAGCTGTCACGCCTGCACCGCCTCAGCCGATGGATGCGCTTCTGGCGCATCGAGGTGCCGAGCAGCGCCATCGGCCTGGTGTGGAACGGGATGATGAGCATGGGCGGGGGATGGTTCTTCCTCGTGGCCTCCGAGGCCATCACGGTCAACAACAACGAGACGGTGCTGCCCGGGGTCGGCTCCTACGCCGGAGCGGCGATCGACGCTGGCGACCTCCCCGGCGTCGGCTGGGCCATCGTGACCATGCTGATCCTGGTGCTCGGGGTGAACGTCTTGTTCTGGCGGCCGCTCACCGCCTGGGTCGAGAGGTTCCGCAACGAGCAGTCCGAGGCTTCCGACGTGCAGCGCTCGTTCGTCCTCGAGCTGTGGCGGCGCTCCCGGTTCCCATGCCTCACGCGCCGGGTACGGCGGTGGGCCACCGAGCCGGTCAACCGAGCGGGACGCATCCTCGGCGTGGACCGCCGGCCGTTGGTCGTGGACACCCGGCGCCGGCGCATCGGTGACCTCGCCTTCTTCGCCACGGTCGGCAGCCTCCTCGCCTGGGGCGCCTACGAGCTGCTCGCCTACATCACCCGGGAGGAGGGTCCGGGGATCTTCCTCCGGCCGATCCAGCTCGGGGTCTGGACCATGATCCGGGTGGCAGTGGTTGTCGTCGCCTCCACCCTGCTCTGGGTTCCCGTCGGGGTGCGCATCGGCCTCGATCCTCGGTTGGCACGGATCGCGCAGCCGCTCGTACAGGTCTTCGCCAGCTTCCCCGCCAACTTCCTGTTCCCGCTGGTGGTCGTGGTCCTGCTCCACACCGGGATCAGCCTCGACGTCGGAGGGATCGTGCTCATGGCGCTCGGCGCCCAGTGGTACATCCTGTTCAACGCCATCGCCGGCGGAATGGCCATCCCCACCGATCTCCGGGAGGCGATGACCGACATCGGCGTGACGGGATGGCAGCGCTGGAAGCGGCTGTACCTCCCGGCGATCTTCCCGTCGTACGTGACCGGCGGGATCACCGCCTCGGGCGGAGCGTGGAACGCGTCGATCGTCGCTGAGGTGGTCACCTACGGCGGGAACACGCTCACCGCAGTAGGCCTCGGCGCGTTCATCGCCGAGTCCACCGCGGCCGGCGACTTCCCCCGCACCCTCGCGGGAGTGATGGTCATGAGCGCCTACGTCGTGCTCGTCAACCGACTGCTGTGGCGCCGTCTCTACCGCGTCGCCGAAGCCCGCTACCACCTGTGAGAGGATCAGCATGACCACCATCAGCACCCGACCGGTGCTGGTCTCCGCCACCGGCATCACCAAGTCCTTCACCACCCCCGACGGCCAACCACTGCCCGTGCTCGAGGGCATCGACCTCGAGGTGAGGGAAGGCGAGATCCTGGCGCTGCTCGGTCGCTCCGGGAGCGGCAAGTCCACGCTGCTGCGCTGCCTCGCCGGCCTCATCGGGCCGACGACAGGTCAGGTCCGCTACCGGGGTGAACCGCTCACCGGTGCCAACCCCGGCACCGCGATGGTGTTCCAGAGCTTCGCGTTGCTGCCGTGGCTCACCGTGCAGGAGAACGTCGAGATCGGCCTGGAGGCCCGCGGCCTGCCCCCCGCCGAGCGAGCCGAGCGCGCCCGCGCCGCCATCGACCTCATCGGCCTCGACGGCTTCGAGAACGCGTATCCCAAGGAGCTCTCGGGGGGCATGCGCCAGCGCGTCGGGTTCGCCCGAGCGTTGGTAGTCGAGCCCGACGTGCTGCTCATGGACGAACCGTTCTCCGCCCTCGACGTCCTCACCGCCGAGAACCTCCGTGGCGAGCTCCTCGAGCTGTGGCAACGAGCTGAGTTCCCCACCAAGGCCATCGTGCTGGTCACGCACAACATCGAAGAAGCCGTCCTGCTCGCCGACCGGGTGGTGATCCTCGGCTCCAACCCCGGCCGCATCCGCACCAGCCTCGACATCACCTACCCGAGACCACGGAACCGCCAGGACCCCGACTTCGAGGAGATGATGGACCTCATCTACGTGATCATGACCGGGCGCCACGAAGACGAAGCCATGAAGGTTCGGCACGAGCACCCGGTCGGGCGCATCACCCCCGGTGAGCTCCCGCTGCCGGGTGCCACCGTCGACGCGCTCTCCGGCCTGGCGGAGATCCTCCACCGCCTCGACGACCGCATCGACCTGGCGGATCTTGCGGAGGACCTCGTCCTCGAGGTGGATGATCTCCTGCCCCTCGTCGACGCGCTCGAGCTGCTCGGCTTCGTCACCGTGCGGGCCGGCGAGGTGCGGCTCACGCCCGAGGGTGTCGGCTTCGCCGGTGCCGACATCCAGCAGTCCAAGGAGATCTTCGCCCGCGCAGCCCTGGCCAACGCACCGCTGGTCGCCGCGATCACGAAAGGGCTCGAGAACAGCCTCGATGGTTCGCTCCCCATCGGCTTCTTCCGTGATGTCCTACGCCGCTCGTTCAGCGAAGCCGAGACGGACCGCCAACTGGACATCGCCCTGGACTGGGGCCGCTATGCCGAGCTCTACGACTACGACGCCGCGCGCCGGCAGCTCCGCCTCGACGAGGAACGGCTGGCGACCCGGCCCTGAACGAGCGAGATCAGAGCACCCAGACCGTGGATCGCGCCATCGACAACGTGACCGCCATGGTCCCTGCACTGCTCTTCCTGTGTGCAGGAGTCCCGTTGGCATCACTGCTCGACCGGCTGGAGTTCTTCGAAGCACTCGCCATCACGATCGACCGCCGCTTCGAACACCTCCAGGTGGCGGTGCTGTGGTGGCTGGCAGGGGCGAGGACGGTGGTGCTGAACCTCGATACCACCGTGGTGCTCCTCACTCCCCTCTACGTGCGCCTCGCCCGCCGAGCCGGTGTCGACCCGCTGCCGCTCGCGCTGATCCCGCTCCTGCTGGCCAGCTTCGCGTCGTCGGTGCTGCCCGTGTCGAACCTCACGACGCTCATCGCCGTGGAGCGGTTCGACCTGCCGGTGAGCGAGGTGTTCGTCCACCTGGCACCGGTGAGCGCCGTGGCCTGCATCGCCGGTTGGCTGGCGTACCGCCGCCGGCACCCGACCGCCCTGCCCGGCGGCCGCTCCGAGCCGGTCGATCGCCGAGCGGTGATCGTCGGCGGGAGCGTGGTGACCGGTGCACTCATCGGCTTCGTGGCCGGCCCGAGCGCCGGCGTGTCCCCGTGGATGGTGGCGGTGGCCGCCGATCTGGTGCCGATCGCGGCGACGGCTGCCCTCGGCGGCATCACCTTGTTGAGTACCGCAGCGGCAGGCTTGGTGAACAACCTGCCGACGCTGCTGGTCGCGCTGGAGGGCGCCCGATCGATGAGCGGGGGGATGTGGGCGTGGCTGGCCGGGGTCAACACCGGCGCGGTCGTGGTGCCGCTGGGCGCGCTGGCCAACCTCCTGTGGTGGCGGCTCGTTCGGGAGGAAGGCATAGAGCTGACCGTGCGCGGCTACCTGGGGATGGTCGCCCCCATCGCCCTGCCGGCCGTGCTGCGCGCGGCGGCCGCGATGGCCGGGACTCGGCTGATCGCCGGATGACGGGTTGGACGGACCAAGCCGACGTCCCGGGGCGGGCCGGTCCGGCGAGCCGATCGCCCACGCGCTACCCGGCGATCCCGGTCCTGCTGGGCATCACCCTCGCCACCGCGCTGGTGCACGCGGTCTCCGTGATCGTCGGTGCCGCGGTCGGCGCCGCCATCCACACCACTGCGATCACCGTGGCGGCGGCCATTGCGTTCGTGGGTTTCGGGCTCTGGACGTTGCGCGGGGACGAGCTCAGCGAGGACGAGGAGGAACGGCCGCCCGCCCGGCGAGTCGTTGGGCCGATGACACCGTGCCACACACCCCACCTCGATGGTCCAGCGAGCGGCTGCCACGGCTTCAGTGCGCGTGACGATGGTGCAGGTCGGGGACGTGGGGGTGCGCGTGCTGGACCGGCTCGTGGCGGTGCCGATGGGTGTGGCTGCCGGACACGCTCTCCGGATGGGTGTGGCGGTGATGGCCGTCGTCGTGGCGATGCTCGTGGTCGTGCTCGAGCACCTCGTGGACGTGGGGATGGTCGTGGGCGGTCCGCAACGACAGCCCGACGCCGGCCGCGGCGAGGGGAATCGCGAGCAGTTGCACGGCGGTGATGGGCTCGCCGAGCACGGTCCACGACAGCGCCGCCCCGAGGAACGGTGCTAGGGCGAAGATGACCTGCGCCCGGGCCGCCCCGAGATCGCGGGCCCCCGTGACCCACAGGGCGATCGACGCGCCATAGCCGAACGCCCCGATGACCAGTGCGACGACGATCGCTCGGGCATCGACCTGCCAGGAACCGGCGATGGCGATCCCGAGCACCACATTGACCGTCCCGGCCACCGCGCCCTTCACCAGGGTGATCTGCTCCGGACCGAGCTGGTCGAGACGGGCGGTGACGTTGTTGTCGATGCCCCATGCGATGCAGGCGCCGATGATGAACAACGCATTCAGGTCGAATCTGGCGCCCGGTTCCCAGACGAGCAGGGCCCCCGCGAGGGTGACCAGGCCGGCGGCGACGAGGAGCCGGCGACCCAGGTGTTCACGGAACAGGACTCCGGCCAGTCCGATGGTGGCGACGAGCTCGACGTTCAGCAGCAGCGATGCCGTGGCCGCCGGAAGGCGCTCGAGCCCGGCGACGAGCAGTACGGGGCCGATCGCGCCCCCGAACACCACCGCGAGCGCGAGGGAGCGGGCTCCGCTGTGCATCGCGCTCATCGTCGGGCGTTGACGGACCGCGCCAGGAAACACCACCAGCGCGGCACTGAGGTAGAGCAGGCCTGCCAACACCAGGGTCGGCATACCCCCGGCGAGCACGGAGGCGGCCGGCGCAGAGCTCCCGAACAGCACCGCGGCGACCAGAGAGCGCAGCGCCCCGCGACCGGCGGGAGCGATGCCCATCACGCCGCGCTCCGTCGTCGATCAGGTCGGGGGCGACAGCAGCGCCCTCATCTGGTCGATCTCGGCCTGCTGGGCGGCGATGATGGCGCGGGCCAGGTCCTTGGCCGGCGGGTACTTGCCGTCGGTGAGTTCCTGTTGGGCCATCTGGATCGCCCCCTCATGGTGCCGGATCATCATCTCCAGGAACATCCGGTCGAACTCCGCACCACTGGCCGCGCCGAGGCGGGCCATGTCGTCGTCGGACATCATCCCGAACATCATCATGCACCCTGAGCTGGTGGAGTCGTGACCCATCGGAGCGTTGCGGTCCGGCACGGGCTGCCCCCAGGCTTCGAGCCAGCTCGCCATGAGGGTGATCTCGGGATCCTGGGCTGCCTTGACCTTCTCGGCGAGCGCCCGGACGGTCGGGTCGGTGGAGATCGCGAGGGCCAGCTCCGCCATCTCCACGGCTTGGGCGTGGTGCGGGATCATGCCCTGGGCGAAGGCGACGTCGATGGCGTTGAACGCGGCGTCGGCGGGCACGCTGATCGTGGAGGTCGAGCCCGTCATGCCGGCACCCATGTCGTCGTGGGGCATGGACGATCCCGGCAGGTCATCACCTGACCCCATGTCCATGTCACCGTGGTCGTTCGAGGAGCACGCGGCGGCGGTGAGAGCGGAGACGGCCGCGATGGTGACGATGGCGAGGCGTAGGCGCACGGGTGGGACCTCCTGGATGGCGAGAGCACCGACTGATCTACGACAGTATGTCGTAGATCAGTCGGTCTCGGAGGTCGGTCCGTCGGCGCGCGGCCGCGACTGCCGGTCGCGGCTCATCACGGCCGCGCACACGCCCGCCGCGGTGACGCCGACCGCGGCCGCGACGGCGCTCCCCAGCGTCAGACCGAGCATCGCGCTGGTGAGCACGATCACGGTCATCGGTACCACGCAGCACACGGCGAGGGCGATGAGCATGCCACGTTCGACCCTGGCGTGATTCGAATGACTCGCGCCATCGGGCCGCTCCTCCTCACAGGACATACGACAGGACCATCGCCATGCCGCGTTCCAGGTGGTACGTGTTGTGGCAGTGGGTCATCCACTGACCGGGGTTGTCCGCATCGAACTCGACGACCACGGTCTCACCCGGGAGGACGTTGACCGTGTCCTTGCGTGGCCCCGCAGGGTCGGTGCCGACACGAAAGGTGTGGCCGTGCAGGTGGATCGGGTGCCACATCGACGTGGTGTTCTCGAATCGCAGCCGGACCCGTTGACCCTGGCGAATGCCCATCGGCGGTCGCTCCGGGTGTGGGAGACCATCGAACGCCCACACGTACGGCATCATCGAGCCCGTCAGGGTCACCGTCTCGGAGACATCGACGTCACGGGGCCCGAGCCGGACCCCCTCGGCTGCTCGGAGGTCCGCGTAGCCGAGCAGCCGGCCGTCGAGCTCCGGTGGGCGCAGGTCAACCGGCGGCTCTGCGGCCGTAGAGCCTCTGGTGCGCAAGACCAGGCTGGCGGTCTGGTCCTTACCTTCGGCCAAGGCCACGAAGGGCCATGCGCCATCGGAGAGGGTGACCAGCACGTCGTAGCGCTCACCCATGCCGATGAGCAGCGCGTCCACCTCGACCGGCTCGACCGGGAACCCGTCGGCGTGGGTGACCGTCAGGCGATGACCACCGATCGCCACCCGGTACGCGGTGTCGGAGCCGGCGTTGATCACGCGCAGCCGAGCTCGACCACGGGAGGGAACCTCGATCGTCGAGCGGTCCACGGAAGCACGTCCGTTGATGAGGTGCAGGGGATAGCCGACGTCTCCGGCGTCGCCACCCAGGAGCGTCGAGCGGAACATGCCCATCCCACCCCCCATCCCTCCCATCTCCCCGGAGCCGCCCATGCCCCCCATACCGTGGCCGCCACCCATCCCCATCGACGTGAGCTGCTCGTACGCGCGATCCGGGGTGGTGCCGAGTCCGTCGAGCCAGTCGTCGAGCACGATGACCTCATCGACGTCGTAGGCGCCAGGCTCGTCCGGTTCGTCGATCACCAGTGGTGCGTACAGCGCTCGGTCGAGCTGGAGGCCCATGTGCGGATGGAACCAGTACGTGCCCGCGTGAGGAGCGGTGAAGCGGTAGGTGAAGGTGTCGCCGGGGTGGATCGGGGGCTGGGTCAGGTCGTGCACCCCGTCCATGTCGTTGCGCAAGGCCAGGCCGTGCCAGTGGACGGTGGTGTCTTCGGGCAGGTCGTTGCGCAGCACGACCTCCACGGTGTCGCCCACCACCGCACGCAGCGTCGCTCCGGGGGCGGCTCCGTCGTAGGCCCAGGTCTCGACTCGCCGGTTGCCCACCTCCAGCGTGGCGGGAGCCGCGCGCAGCTCGCGACGCACGACGGTCCCCGTCTTCGGCCGGGCCGCCTCCACGGCCGCGACGGCCGGGTCGGTCGGTCCGATGGTGGCAGGGGGCGCGGAGGGTGCCGATCGCGAACGACTCCCCGATGTGGAGCAGCCAGCGGCGGCGGCGAGCGCGGTCGCGCCGGCGGCGACCAGGAACCGACGGCGATCGAGCGGGTGGCCCGTCATGCACCACTCCTTTCTACGACAATGTGTCGTAGATGCTAGCTGACCCCTCCCGGAACAGGTCAGCGGCAGGCGTGGTCGAGGAAGAAGACGAGGTGGTGAAGCTGGACGGAGGATCCGGCGAGGGTCGTCACGATCGTCATCGTCGAGGCCGCCGCGGGCAGGGTGAGCCGGACCGGGGTGGACGGACGCAGGAGGGCCTCGACCCGGGCGGCGGCACTCAGCGACCGGAACCCCAGCACGCCGGGGGCCGGGCTGGGTGCGCCGAGGAGGGCGACCCGGGCGATCGCCCGGGCCACCAGGGTGCGGGAACCGACCGCGCTCGCCGCGGTCTCATCAGCCCACCGTTCGGTGTTGAAACGGACCTGGCGGGCGAGGGGCACGAGGAAGGGGAACGCGGCAGCGCAGGTCTCCACAGCGTGGACGTAACGGTGGTGGCCGTGATCGAGGTGGGCGTGCTCGTGCGCGATCACCGCCTGGCGCTCGTCCCGGCTGAGGGTGCGGACCAGCTCATCACCGAGGATGACCCCGCCGGGTGAGCCAGGCACCGCGAACGCCACTGCCCCCGCGGCGGCGATCACCTCCACACCCTCGACGGCCGCGAACGCCGCCATCTCCGCTCGGCTCCGGCTGAGGTAGCGCCGTGCCCGGCGGGCGGCGACCACCAGCAGCGCCGCGGCGAGTGCACCGGCCCATGGCGCGGCGCCGTGGTCGCCGGGGTAGAGCGCGTCGCACCAGCCGAGCCACGACGACACGTCGTGCAGCTCCGACGCACCGGCCAGCACCACCAGGGCCAGCGCGGCAGCCACCCCGGCGGCAGCCACGACGGTCGCCACGGTGAGCACCCGAACGCTCGAAGCCGGCGACGTCACCCGCGGCAAGAACCATCCCGCGGCCACACCGGCGACGACGAGCAACAGCGGGGCGACGAGCAGCACGTTCACCCGTCCAGCCCCTCGAGTGCGGCGCGCAGCGCAGCGGCCTCCTTGGCCGACAGCCCGTCGACGAAACGGCTCATGGTCTCGATCCGATCGGTGCTGGCCGCCAGCGCGGACCGCATCCGAGCCGCGGTGAGCTCGGCCTCGGTGACCGTCGCGGCGTACGTGTAGCCACGACCCCGGCGGGCCCGGCGCACCAGGCCCTTGTCGACCAGGCGGGTCAGGATGGTGGCGATCGTGGTGTAGGCGAGCTCCCCACCTACACGCTCGCGCACCTCGGCCGGGGTCACCGGCCCGTCCGATCGCCACAGGATCTCGAGGATGTCGGCCTCGAGGCTGCCCATCGGGCGACGCTGAGCCATGGTCACACTCCCGGTCGATCGAACCTCTCGGGTGAACCGAATGACGACAGTCTGTCGTATCCGATGACGGGATGCCCGGCGGGAAGCAGCCAGGTCCGGGCGCTCCCCCTACGCGGAAGCGGAAGACGATCCTGCGCTTCCCAGTCGCATAGGAGGAGCACAGCCACCTCTCCCTCGCAGCCCCGAACCCGAAGCTGGCAGGGACGGCTCAGCCGCTGGCGGGGTGACCAGATGAGGACGTCGCCGGCAGGCGGAGACGAGAGCTGGAAGCGACGGTGTTCACCGACGCATCGGCGGGAGGCGCGTGCCTGAAGCCCATCATCGCCGGCGCCGTGCCTCCTCGATCGTCACTGGTCAGGGTCAGGCGGATCCGATGGTGTCGCGCGAAGCGCCGGGCATTCGGGACCAGGGGGATGCGGTAGGTGACGAGCGAGTTCGACGGGACGGGCTCCGCGCTCGTGAGCGCGAGCACCGGTCGTCCAGGTCTGCTCGCCTCCTCGTCCACGGCCCGCAGGCTGGCTCGCAGCCAACCCGCGGTCACGTCCTCGGCCTGGTCGTCCTCGTCGACGTCCTGGAGGGTGACCAGCCAGTGGGTGTCCAGCGCGCTGATCCGGGCGTCGAGGACGAGCTCCATCTCGCCCACCACGTCGAGAGCGTTCGCGAGCGGAGGACTCTCCCATGCCAGCATCGACGGCAGCACCGGCTCGGGAGCCCCCCTCGGCCGTTCGGCGCCGTCGGGAACGAACAGGTAGCGGCGCTCGCCCGGCGAAGGGTCCGTCGGCGCGAGGGTGCCGTCGGAACGGAGCGCGTAGTCGATGATCGTGGCGTCGGGTGGCGGCCACGTCTCGGCGGTGCGGAACTCCTCCGCGCCGGGCATCCAGTAACGCACCGGTGGACCGTCGAGCACGCCGGTGTCCACGCCCTTCAACCAATGATCGAACCACGCCAGCGCCTCCACGTGCATGCTCTCCCACGGCCAGGTGAGCCCGTTCTTCCCGAGCAGGCCCATGCGCAGCGGCACCCGACCCTCGAGCGACTCCCAGAGGGTGAAGGTGCTGGGAAGATGGAGCGGGACGTTCTCCCAGTCGCAGAACAGGTAAACGGGCACCGAGATCCGCCTCGCCGCCTCCGCAAGGTTGCGATCCTGCCACCAGCCATCGCGCACGGGGCGGCTCACCGCCTCGGTCCAGAGCCGGTCGAAGGGATCGCTGGGATACGAAGCCCTCATCACCGCCCCCAGCGCGGAGACCGCCGCCTCACCGTTGAGATGCTCGAACCGTTGGTGGACCGCCGGGCTCTTCAACACCTCCTCGACGACATCGACGACCCGGTTGCGGAACAGGTGCTCCTTCTTGCCGGCGAGGATCCCCACCCCGGCCAGCCACGCCGATGCGAAGGTCGAGCTCAGCACACCGTGGTGCCAGATCGCCTCGTACAGCTCGGCGGTGGCCGCGCCGGGGAAGATCGCCTTGAGATGGGGCGGGCAGTGCCCGGCCGCCGCGAGCTGGGTCATGCCGAAGTAGCTGATGCCGATCATGCCGACGTTCCCGTCGCACCACGGCTGGCCGGCCACCCACTCCACCACGTCCGCGAGGTCCCGCTGCTCCTCCGGGCCGAGCATGGTGTAGGTCCCGCCTGATCCGCCCGTGCCGCGCACGTCGACGATCACGTGCCCGTAGCCGCGGGGAACCCAGAAGTCCGAGGCGCCGGCTTCGACGAACCCGAGTGGTGCACCGCTGTTCTGGATCTCCCGCGGGTAGCACGACGCCGCCACCAGCGCCGGCACGGGTTCGGGGGCATCGGGCCGAAGCACGTCCGCCAGCAACACCGTCCCGTCGCGCACGACGATCTCCGTGTCGAACTCCTCGATGATGCCGTACGCGGGCGGCGAGAGGTTGCGGTAGCTCCGCCCGGTCGTCTGGGGGCCGTTGAGCCGCCGTTGTCCCGGCTCGGTCCCCGCTGCGCTCACCGCCATGCCGCCCTCCACGAATTCCTTCTGGACGGCGTAATTTCATCATATATTGAAATTGAATTCAATGCATGATGAAGCGCGATGAGCAAACGAAACCGGCCGGGGTCCGGCCACGGACCCAGGGAGAGCCGAGGGGTGGTCCTCGACCGGATCGTGGCGGCCGCGCGGCGATCGTTCTCCGAGAACGGCTGGGCCGGCACCTCGATGCGAGCGGTCGCCCACGACGCCGGCGTGGACCCCGCCCTCGTCCACTACTACTTCTCCGGCAAGGACGCGCTGCTCGACGCGTGCCTCCAACCTCCCGAGGGGTTTCTCGAGTCCATCACCGCCGCCCAGACCACGCCGATGCGTGCTCGGGGTGCGGCCCTTGTGAACCTGCTGCTGGACACCTGGGAGGATCCGGCTGCCGCGCAGGTGCTGCGCTCGATCCTGCTCACTGCGGCCCACGAGCCCGTCGCCCGGAGCCGGCTGGAGTCGCTGATCGCGCAGGCCATGGTGGGGGCGGTGGCCGAGCGCCTCGACAGTGACGACCGGCACTATCGGGCCTGCCTCGCGAGCAGCCAGCTCGTCGGGCTCGCCTTCCTCCGGTACGTCTGGTGCGTCGAGCCGCTGGCCTCGACGGCGAGAGAGAAGGTCACGGCCGCGATCGGACCGACCATCCAGCGCTACCTCAACGGGCCGCTCGAGCCCCGGTAGCCGACCCGAGCCGCAGGCGACCCTTGCACCGTCCCGGTTCCGTTTAGGTTCGTGGGCGTGAGCGACGAGCCAGCGACCACACCGGCCCGACGAGTCCCGCGCCTGAGCCGCAACGTGTACGTCGTCTCCGCGGTGTCGTTCTTCCAGGACACGGCGTCGGAGCTGCTCTACCCGATCCTGCCGTTCTTCGTGACCGGGGTGCTCGGCGCACCCCCGGCCGTCCTCGGGTTGATCGAAGGCTTGGCGGATGGCACGGCGTCAGCCATGAAGGCCGCGTCGGGCCGGCTGGCGGATCTCCGCCACCGCCGGCCGCTCGTGGCCGCCGGCTACGGCATCTCCGCGCTCGGCAAGGCGCTGCTCGCCCTCGCCGGGGCATGGCCGATGGTGCTCGCTGCCCGGTTCACCGACCGGGTCGGCAAGGGCCTGCGGGGGCCACCGCGCGACGCCATCATCGCCGACGACACCACCCCCGCGAACCGGGGCCGGGCGTTCGGCTTCCACCGCGCCGCCGACACCGCCGGCGCCGTCGTCGGTCCCCTCATCGGCTTGGGCCTCTTCGAGCTCGTCGACGGGGACTTCCGGCCGCTGCTGTGGGTCGCCGTGATCCCCGCGGTGCTCAGCGTGACCCTCGTGTTCCTGGTCCGGGAGCGCCCCCACCCGGGCCTGGGTAGCCGCCGAGCCTGGTCGCTGCGGGGCCTCCCCCGCCGGTACTGGCGGGTCATCACCCTGATCGGTCTGTTCGCGCTGGTGAACTTCCCCGACACCCTGCTGCTGCTGCGCGCCGACGAGCTCGGCTACGGCTTCGCTGGGGTGGTGGCGCTCTACGTTCTCTACAACCTCGCCTACGCGGTGCTGTCCTACCCCGCCGGTCTCGGCTCCGACCGCCGCAGCCGCCGGATCGTGTTCGCCGCCGGCCTCGGCCTGTTCGCCGTCGCCTACCTCGGGTTCGGCCTGGCCGGGACCCCGGGGTGGTTGTGGGTGCTGTTCCCGATCTACGGCGGGTACACCGCGCTCACCGACGGCATCAGCCGCGCCTGGGTCGCGGACCTCGCCCCGGCCGACAACCGGGGCACGGCGCTCGGCATCCACGCCGCCATCTCCGGTGTGGGGCTGCTCATCGCCGGGGTGTGGGCGGGCCTCGCCTGGGGCGACAACGGGCGCATCCCGTTCCTCATCTCCGGCACCGTCACCGCCATCCTGGCGGTGATCCTGCTCACCGCCCGGCGGCTGTTCGCCTCGGCGGACCTGCGCCCGCGGGCAACCGGCGTCGCCCCGAGCCCGACCAGAGTTCTGCCCCAGACGCCAGAAAACCCCTGCTGAACAGGGGCTTCTCCGGGTGGGCGATGGGGGACTCGAACCCTCGACCTCTGCCGTGTGAAGGCAGCGCTCTAGCCGTCTGAGCTAATCGCCCGCTGGAACGGGTCACTCTAGCGAAGGGCCTCCCACCCCGCCCACCGGCCGCCCGGCCACGCTCAATCCGCGACCGGCTCGGGACGCCACACCGGCTTCGCCCCGTGCGCGCCCGTCGGCCCGCCGGCGACCAGCCGCTTGATGACCCGGGCCGGGGCGCCGACCGCCACGGAGTGGTCCGGCAGGTCCCCGGTCACCACGCTGTTCGCCCCCACCACCACGTGGCGGCCGATGCGTGCCCCGGGCAACACCACCACCCCGTGCCCCAACCACGACCCGTCACCGATCGTCACGGGGGCCTCCGGCTGGTGCTGGCGGGAGATCGGCACCGAGAGGTCCTCGTAGCCGTGGTTCATGTCCGTGATGTGCACGTGGTAGCCGGTCCACACGTCGTCGCCGATCTCGATGGACCGGTGCGCCACGATGCTGCTTCCCCGCCCGATGAGACAGCGGTCCCCGATCGACAGCACCCGCGATGCCAGCCCTGGCTGGTCCGGCATCCACCCTGCGGACAGCGTCACCCCCGGGTTCACCACCGTGCCCGCGCCCAGGTGGATGGCGTGCAAATTGACGTGCGAGCCGAACGGGAAGCACACGATCGTCCCGTCACCGAAGGACCCGAACCGCCGAGCGGTCGGGGTCCGTGGCCCGATCGCGCCCGCCGCGCACACCACCCGCCACGACCAGCGCACGAGCTCGCCGGTCACGGTCAGCAGGTCGCTGTAGAGCCGGTTGCGCCACGTCGGCGGCAGGGGGTCCCGATCGAGCATCGCCGCACGCTACTTCCCGCCACCGGTGGGGCGCCCCCGACGCCCAGGCCAGCGGCACGAAGCCCGCCGAGACCACCGAGCGAACCCGCCGGTCAGTAGCTGCGCAGTTCGACCACGTTGCCGTCGGGGTCCCGCACGTACAGCAGCGCCCGGGCCACACCTCGAGCCCCCCAGCGGTCGTCCGGCCCGTCGACCACCTCGAACCGCCCCGACGCGGCCAGCGCGTCGAGGTCGGTGCCCGCCTCGAGCACCAGGCACAGATGGTTCACGTTCTCGCCCGAGCGCTCGACCTTCAGGAGATCGATGACCGTGCTCTCGTCCACCCGCACCGACGGGAAGAGGACCTCCCCGCGCTCCCACTCCTCGACCCGCACCGGCTCCAGGCCGAGCTCACCGGCGTAGAACTCGAGGGCCCGCCTGGGGTCGGCGACGTTCAGCGCGATGTGGTCCAACCCCACGACCTTCACCCGAGCCAGGGTAGGCGGCGCGCCGGGCGCAGCCCACAGACACGCCGTTCGCGCCGGTCACGCCTGCAGGCACAGGCGCAGCTTGTCGCTCTGCAGGTCGAACGGCGTGCTGCCCGCCGGGCAGGGCCGGCCGAGATCGGTGACCGCGGTGATCCGGCTCGCCCCCTGCTGGTCGCACGAGCCGGCCGGCACCGGCAGCAGCCGGCCCCCAGCGGAGACGATCAGCACGCACTGGCCGGCCTCGAAGCGCACCGCGCTGGCTCCGGTCTCCACCGCTA
The DNA here is from genome assembly GCF_014805525.1 of Rhabdothermincola sediminis. Taxonomy (NCBI): domain Bacteria; kingdom Bacillati; phylum Actinomycetota; class Acidimicrobiia; order Acidimicrobiales; family Iamiaceae; genus Rhabdothermincola; species Rhabdothermincola sediminis. Next base: position 53,833 of record NZ_JACFSZ010000007.1, read on the forward strand.
CCCCGGGATCCGCCACCTGTGGGTCCCGACCCCGGTTCGCGTAGGCGGTGATGACCAGCACCGCCAGCAGCACGATCCCGAGCACCACGACGGGACCGAAGCGCACGAGCGGGGCGTGGCGCGCCGGGACCTCGAAGCCCGGCGCGGCGAACGGCAAATCCTCACCCGCCCGGATGGTCGTGGTGCGCGCCGGTCGCGGCGGGCCACTGGCGCGCCGCTCCCACACCGGCCGATCCCCACGCAGCTCCGCGTCGTACGCCGCCCGCCGGGCCGGGTTGCGCAACACCTCCCACGCGGCGTTGACCTCCTGCATGCGGAACGCTGCCGCCTCCCGCTCCGCCGGCGGCGAGGAAGCGTGACGGTCGGGGTGGTAGCGCAGCGCCCGCTCCACGTAGGCCCGCTTGATCTCGTCGTGGCTGGCGTCCGCCCGGACTCCCAGGACCTCGTAGTGGGTGGCCGTGGTCGCCTCCTCTCCGGCCGGTCACGCCCTCAGAACAGCTCGATGTCGCCGAGAACCACATACCACTGCTCGAGCGGCGGCATCTCCGTCTGGCACACCGAGCGCCAGGTCAGGATCGGGCCCTGCCGGGGTAGCGGCACGAAGCGGTGCCGCGGCAGCCAGCCCCGCTCGATGCGGATGAGGTAGTCGGCGCCGCTCACCCGCTCCAGCTCAGCGAGCAACTCCCGCTCCGCCCGCCGATCGCCCGGAGGCACCAGCAATTCGGCCACCACCGCCTCGACCGCCGCGCCCCGCGGTCGCAGCCGGTACACCGCCAACCCCTCGCCCGGCGAGGAGCCACGCAGGAGCACCCGGTACTGCAGCGAGTCCAGCCCGTACCGCCAGGCGAGGAACCCCGGGCTGCGGTTCGTGGTCATCCCGGGCGCCGGGGGCTGGGCGTCGACCAGCCCGGCGACCGACCGGTCGGCGAACACCGCGGCGGGCTGCTCCCCCGCCGGCGCGGGCAGCGACCACTTCCCCGCCGGCACCCGGGCCCGCGCCATTCGCACCAGCGCTGCCGGACTCGACGGGCGCACCTTGACCGGTGGCCGGCCCACCACCTGCCAACCCATCTTCAGGTAGCCGGGGCGGCTCTGGGAGTTGGGGGTGTTGTAGACGAAGTCGACCCCCTCCTCCCGCAGCTCGGCCAGCGCGCCGAGCGTGAGGGTGGTGAAGATCCCCCGCCCCTGGAACTCGGGATGGGTGGCGGTGTCGACGGCGCGCACCGCCCGGGCCACCGAGCCGTCGGCACGGCAGAACTCCCAGCGCAGGAAGGTCCGGAACCCCGCCAGGCGTCCCCCGACCTCGGCCACCCACATCGGCGAGCGACCGAACGGGTTGTCCAGGTGCTTCCACCGGAACAGCGCCTCGTTCGGCTCCCCGGCCCGCCAGCCCAGCGCGGCCGAAGCCAGCTCGATGACGGCCCCGAGCTCCTCGTCGCGGGCCCGACGCACGAGGACCTCATTGTTCACCGCTTCCTTCGCGGTGTCCTTCACGGTCTCCTTCGCGGACTCGGCCGGGCTCACGAACCCATCTTCGCAGGCTCGCGCCGCGGCGGAGGCCGCCCGAGGCCGGCCACTACACTGCCGCCGATGTCGACCCGACCCGCCGGGCGCTGGGTCCGGTCCGAGGATGTGCTCTGGCGTCACCTGCCTGACGGCGTGCTGCTGCTCACGGCCCTCCTCCCCGAGCCACTCGCGGTGCGCGGTTCGGCCGCAGCTCCGGTCTGGGAGCACCTGGCGGAACCGGCCCGGGCAGAGGATCTGGTGGCCGCGGTGGTGGCCGAGGCAGCCGCGAGAGCCGAAGGGGTGGCGCCGCTCGCGGTCGACCCGGCGACCGTCGCCGCCGACGTGGACCAGCTGCTCGATTCGCTGATCGGCTGCGGTGCCGTCATGCCGGCGGGCCGATGACCCCGAGCGCCGGCCCGGCCGACCTCCTGCTCGACGCGCTGGCCGCGTACGGGCTGGCCGCGTACGGGCTGGCGGAGCGGCACCCGGCCACGCCCGTCGCCCCTCTCGACTCCAGAGCGTGGACGGAGCTGCTCTCCGGGGCCCGGGCCGAGCGGCTCGACCCGGTGCTGGCATGGGCGATCGCCCTGGGCGACTTCCCGGCCACCGTCGAGCAGCGAGAGCAGGCCTACGAACGCCATCGCAGCTCCATGGCCTCGGCCCTGGCGCTCGAGCGGCTCCTGCTGGAGCTCCACGCGGTGTTCACCTGCGAGGGGATCGAGCACCGGGTCCTCAAGGGCCCGGCCCTCGCCCACCTCGACGGCCCGGACCCCTCGTGGCGGGCGTTCGGGGATCTCGACCTGCTCGTCCCGCCAACGCAGCTCGCCCTCGCTGGCAGGGTGCTCGCCGATCGGGGCGGGCGGCGGCGGTACCCGGAGCCCCGTCCGGGCTTCGACCGGCGATTCTCCAAAGGGATGGCTTTCGTGCTGCCGGACGGACACGAGATCGACCTGCACCGCACCCTCTGCCAGGGCCCGTTCGGGCTCACCATCGACCCCGACGAGCTGCTCGACGGCACCGAGACCTTCACCGTCGCCGGGGTGGCCCTGCCGGCCCTCGACCGGCCTCGCCGGTTCCTGCACGCCTGCATCCACGCGGTGCTCGGCCAACCCTCGCCGCGCCGCAACCAGCTCCGTGACGTGGCCCTCACCTGCCCCCGCTCGGCGGGGAGGCTCCTCGACGCTCTGGCCCTGGCCGAGCGCTGGCAGGTCGGCACCGTGGTGGCCGCTGCGGTCGACGAGACGAGCGCCCGGCTGGGCTGGATGCCTCCCGCGGCACTCCGTGCCTGGCGCGCCGCCGCCCACCCCTCCCGCCAGGACCGCTGGCGTCTCGAGGGCTACCGCGACACCCCTCGGGCGCCGGTGCTGCGGGCGCTCACCTCGATGGCCGCGCTCCCCGGGGTGCGCGACAAGCTCGCCTACGGCCTGGCGGTCGCCGCCCCCCACGACGCTCGCGGCACGAACGTCCAGGATCGGGCCCGCCGAGCGCTGCGAGCCCTGACCGGCCACCCCCGGAGTTGAGCACCATGCCGGCACCACCGCGACCGGACCTGCGCGAGCTGCGCGTCGATGGGCATCTGGTGCTCTACGACCCCATCGAGCGGGTCAGCCACCTGCTGAACGAGACCGCCACCGCCATCTGGACCGCGTGGCGTGACGCGCCCGACGACCCCGGCGCGCTCGCCGAGGCGCTCGCTGACCGCTACGGCGCCCCGGTCGCGCAGGTGCGTCGGGATGTCGATGCCGCGCTGGCCGGCTTCGAGGAGCTCGGCCTGCTCGGCGACCCGCCCTCGGCGACGTTCCGGCCCCCGCAGTGGGGCCACGCCGAGGACGCGGAGCCGGCAGTGCCCCGGCCCGACGCCGCGGCCACGACGCTCGCCGGCCGGTTCGCCGCCCTGGACCACCGCTTCGAGGTGGCCACGACCGACCCGGCGCTGGCCACGGCCGTACACGCCGCCCTGGCCGAGATGGCCGACGAGGAGCCCGGCAGCCAGCAGGCCGTGACCTGCCCGCGCTACGAGCTGGTGACCGAGGGTGACCGGGTGTCGGTGCTGCTCGACGGGCGGGTGCTGCGAGCCGCAGCCGGGCCGGACGAAGCGATGGCGTTCCTCTTCTGGCACGTGCACCGCCAGGCGCTGCAACGAACCGATCGGCTCGTGCGGTTGCACGCCTCGGCGATCCGGGTGGGCGAGGTGGTGGTGGCGCTGCCCGCCCCGCCCGAGTCCGGCAAGTCCACGCTGGTGGCTGGGCTGGTCCGCCGCGGCTACCGCTACGTGACCGACGAAGGGGTGGCGTTCGACCCCGCCACCCTCGAGGTGACGCCGCTGCCCCTGCCCATCACCCTCGACGAGGGGTCCTGGCCCCTGTTCCCCGAGGTCCGCCAGCCACCGTCCACCGCAGCGGGCTCGATGGCCGTCGAACCCGGCCGCCTGCAGCCCCGAGCGCAGCAGCCGGGCGGCGATGACCGGTCACCGGCCCGGCTGGGGATCTGTGTGTTCCACCGGTTCCGTCCCGGGGCCGCCACGGAGCTGCGCCGGGTCGAGCCGCCCGAAGCACTGGTGCTGCTGCTCGAGAACGCCTTCGGGCTCGACGACGCCGACGACGCACGCTTCGAGGCGATGATCAGAGTGGCCCGCACGGTGCCGTGCTGGGCACTCGAACACGGCGGGCTGGACCAGGCGATCAGCGCCGTCGAGAACGTGATCGCGATGCTGGACCGCGAGCCGCGCTGACCAGCGACGGCCAGGCGACCCGCTCAGGTGATCTCGGCCCGGCGGCGCTTCCGTTCGGCGAGCAGGAGCAGGCCGCCGATCGCCACCAGACCGAGGCCGATCTTCACGAAGCCCAGCACGTCCGCACCCGTTCGGGGCAACGGGCCGGGCTGCGGGCGCAGGGTGATGGGTGTGGTGCTGGTGATCGTGAGCAGGTTGCTCATGATCACCCCACCGCACTTCACGATCACCGTGTACTCACCGGCCGGCAGCGGCGGGATCTGGGCCGCGAACTGGAAGGGGCCGTCCTTGTCGTTCTTCACCATGCCGCTGCCGATGAAGATCTCCTGACCGCCGACCAGGATGAAGCCCTCGACCGGGACGTTCGGCGGACACCCCACTCCGCTGATCGTGGTGCTCCCCCCGGTGTCGGGGAGGGTCGCCGGGTCGAGCAGGAAACCAGGCTGACCCGGCGGGTACTGCGCGTGGGCAACGGCACCGGTCGCCAGGACCAGGGCCAGTGCCAGAACCACTATCCGTCGTGCCACGCTTCTCCCTCCGCCAAGCGAGTTGAGAGTGCCAGTCTGGCGCACCACCGACCACGAATCCAGGATCACCGGCCCACCCGGCGCAGCCGGCGACGACCCGTAGCGTAGTGCACAGTGTTCGGCCAGGCCATCACCTTGTGACCGAAGGGTCCCGCGACCCACCGGGTCCCGGTCTCGAGACCCATCCGGAGCTGCCACGGTCGGGGCCGTCCGACCCATCTCGGATCTGTCCTGGGTCGGGCGCGGGCGCCCGTCCCGGCACCGACGGCCCAGCTCCGCGACCCTGGTTCGCCTACACGCTGCACGGTCGAGCGGCTACTGTTCGACTCCGACACGAACGGGGGCTGACCGGGGCTGGCGACCCCGGCCGTCGGGGCATGGGAGGAGCGACGTCGGTGGGACCGCAGGTGGGTCACTTCCTCGAACGCCACCGCACCGCGGTACAGGTCGCGCTCGACTGCCTGGCATGGGCCGTCGCCGTTCCTTTGGCGCTGGTTCTGCGCTACGAGTTCGAGACCACGTCCAACGAATGGGGGCCCTTCACCCCGTCGGGTCTGCTGGCCCAGGTCCTGCTGGCGTGCGCCATCCAGTGCGCGCTCGGGTTGGCGTTCGGCCTGTACCGGGGGCTCTGGCGCTACGGCTCCTTCGACGAAGTTGCCCACCTCGCCCGCTCCACCGTCGTCGTGACGGTGTGCCTGGCGGTGATCAACGCCATCCTCGCACACCAGCTGGTTCCCATGAGCGTGGTCTTCTTCTCCGGCGTCATCGCCCTCGTGCTGATGGCCGCCGTGCGCTACCTGTGGCGGCTGTCGCTCGAGCGGCGGAACCGTCCGAAGGAGGCCGACGCGGCGCCGGTGCTCGTCTTCGGGGCCGGTGAGGGTGCCGTGCAACTGCTCACCTCGATGCTGCGCAACCCGAGCAGCCCCTACCTGCCCGTCGGGTTACTCGACGACAACCCGAGCAAGCGCAAGCTGCGCATCATGGGTGTGCCGGTGCTCGGCAACCGCTCCACCATCGCGGAGGCCGTCCGCCGCACCGGTGCCACCACCCTGATCCTGGCGGTGCCCAGCGCGGGCCCGGAGCTGGTCCGCGAGCTGAGCGAGGTGGCCTTGGACCTCGGGGTGGACTTGAAAGTCCTGCCCCCGATCGACGAGCTGCTGGACGGGGTCGTCGGCCTGGGCGACCTGCGCCCCGTCTCCGAAGCGGACCTGCTCGGCCGACACCTCATCGACACCGACGTCGATGCCATCGCCGGCTACCTCACCGGCCGGCGGGTACTGGTCACGGGGGCGGGTGGTTCCATCGGCTCGGAGCTGTGCTTCCAGATCGCACGGTTCGCGCCCGCCGAGCTGGTCATGCTCGACCGCGACGAGTCCGCGCTGCACGCGCTGCAGCTCCGCCTCGAAGGCCGGGCCATGCTCGACACCCGGAACCTGGTGGTCTGCGACATCCGTGACCGCGACGCGCTCGACGCCGCCTTCCGTGAGCACCGACCCGAGGTGGTGTTCCACGCCGCGGCCCTCAAGCACCTGCCGCTGCTCGAGATGCACCCCAAGGAAGCCGTCAAGACCAACGTCTTCGGCACTCGCAACGTCCTCGAGGCGGCTCTCGCGCACCGGGTGAGCCGGCTCATCAACATCTCCACGGACAAGGCGGCCGACCCGGTGAGCGTGCTCGGATACAGCAAGCGGATCGCCGAACGGTTGACCGCGGAGGTCGCAGCGAGAACGGACCTGCCCTACGTGAGCGTGCGATTCGGCAACGTCCTCGGCAGCCGGGGATCGGTGCTCACCGCCTTCCGCGCCCAGCTCGAATCGGGCGGCCCGATCACCGTCACCCATCCCGAAGTCACCCGCTACTTCATGATGGTCGAGGAAGCCGTCCAGCTCGTGATCCAGGCCGGCGCGATCGGTCGTCCCGGTGAAGCGCTGGTCCTGGACATGGGCGAACCGGTACGCATCGACGACGTGGCCCGCCGCCTGGCCGCGCAGGCGCCTCGGCCGGTCGAGATCGTCTACACGGGGTTGCGCCCGGGCGAGAAGCTCCACGAGGTGCTCCGCGGCGCCAACGAGGCGGACGAACGGGTCGCGCACCCCTTGATCTCGCACGTGCCCGTCCCGCCGCTCGAGGCTTCCGCCGTCGAGGCGCTGGCCGCCGACCTCCCCGACGTCGAGGTGGTGGCCAGCTTGGTCACGCTGTGCACCACCGCACCGCAGTCGGCGCCCGGCACCACCACCGAGCCACGCTGACCGCGCTCCCCGTGGGGGTCGAGTTCGACGCGTTCAATCCCCGGGACGCGCTCGCCGGTGCCGCCGCCGGTGCGGTGGCGGTCGCGCTGGTGGCGATCCCGTGGCGACGGCCGTCGCTCGCGATCGCCGGGTTCGGGGTGCTGACCTCTCTGGCACTGGTCTGGCGGGACCTCGGCGAGGCGCGCCTGGCGCTCGCGACCGGTGTGGGAGCGGTGGCCGGTTCCGCCGCCCCGCGGTGGCCTGCCCAGCTGGCCGTGCTGGGGGTGCTGGGCGCGGTGACCGCCACCGTGCCAGCCGGTGTGCCGATCGGGGCCCGGTTCGTGCTGGCGGCCATGGTGGTCCTGCTCGGGTGGGGGTTCGAGGCACTCGGCAGCCGAGCTCCCCGCTGGACCATGGCGCTGGTGGCGCTGGCCGGGGTGGGGGGCATCTGGGCCGCGGTCCCCGACACCGAGGCCCCGGTGCTGGTGCTGGGCGCCACCGCCGTCGCCGCCCTGGCGTGCGTGCCGCGCCCGGCTGAGCCCCTCGGCCCTGTTCCCGCCGCAGTGTGGGGGGCCGCGGCGCTCCCCGCGCTCTGGGCGGCGGCATGGGGTGCCCCCGGCAGGCCCGCCGCGCTGTGGGGAGCGCTGGCCGGCGCGGCGGTACCGATCACCGTCGGGGCGATCGCGTTGGTCGGGTGGCGGCGCTCGCCGGCGGACGGGCGCCCCGCCACCTGGCCTGGACAACTCGCCACCGCCGTCGCGGCTGTGCAGGTCGCCTGCGCCCTCGCCGGCGCCCGGTGGGCTGCTCGCACCGCGGCGCTCGCCACCGGCGCGTGGCGGGCCGGCCTCATCACCGTGGTGGGGGCCGCAGCGACGATCCTGCTGCTGCGGCGGGCGCGTCAGCTCAGGTAGCGGTTGTGGCGAACCTCGAGCTCCGCCAGGGCGGCGTCGAGATCACCCTCCGCTCCGATGCGATGCCAGAGCCGCTTGACGTCATCGGCGAAGGACTCGACCGCCACGTGCTCCACGTTGGGCTTGCCGGCCAAGAACCCCTCGATGTTGTCCTCGACCGTCTGGACGAACAGCTCGCACACCTGCCGGCGGTCCTCCTCGCTGAACACCCCGGGCCTGATGATGACCTCCCGACCGAGTCCCCGCACGATCGAGGGATAGCGGGTCGACTCGGGGTCGCGCAGCCACCGCCGCGCCCGGCCGGCCAGCATCCGAGGATGGCGGAGCAGCCACGCTGGCCGGCTGCGGGCCACCGCGGCGTTCCAGCGCGCCAGGTGGCTCTCGACCACCGCCCGGCGGTCCCGGGTCAGGTGAACGTAGAGCGGGTCGTCCCCGTAGAGGCGCTCGAGTGTCCCGAGGAACCACACCAAGCGGTTGTCGGCCTCGATGTGCTGATCCGGGTACTCGCAGCGGGCCACGAGCCGATCAGCCCGGCTCTCGTGACCGGCGGTGAAGTTCGTCGCATGGCCGAACGCCCGGATGATGGTGGTGGAGCCGGTTCGACCGGCGCACAGGATGAAGACTCGCACGGTTGTCTCCCGACCGACGGCAGCGGCAGCCTGCACGGTCCGCCGAAGCGACCGACCCTACTAGAGTCGCCCGGACCCGACCCCGGCAGCCCGCGCCGCCGTCGCGACGCCAGCGGTCCTCGCCCTGACGAGAGCCCGATGATCGTCTCCCACCAGCACAAGTTCATCTTCGTGAAGACCCGAAAGACCGCGGGCACCAGCATCGAGGTCTTCCTCTCGTCCCTGGCCGGCCCCGACGCGGTCGTGACCCCCTTCACGGTCAGCGAAGGCATCGACCACCACCCCCGCAACTGGCACCGGCGGTTCAACCCGTGGCCCGAGGTAGCGGGCCGGCTCCGCCGCACACGCTCGCTGCGAGGCAGCGGAGCCCGGGGCACGCTGGCTGACCTGCGGGCCGGGCGAGCGTTCTACAACCACATGCCCGCCCGGCTCATCATCGCCCGCCTGGGCCGGCGGGTGTGGGAGGAGTACTTCACCTTCTGCTTCGAGCGCGATCCGTGGGAGAAGACCGCGTCCTGGTACTGGTTCGCCACCCGCGACGACCCCGACCGCCCACCGTTCGACCGGTGGGTCAGGACGGCGGAGCTGCCGAGCGACTGGGGTCTCTACACCATCGACGATCGGGTGGCCGTCGACTTCGTCGGCCGCTTTGAATCCCTCCAGGCCGACCTTGAGGGCGTGCTGTCCATCCTCGGCCTGGACGTCCCGGTCGAGCTGCCACGGGCCAAGGGTGGCTTCCGACCGCAGGGAGATCCCGTGCAGTTCGATGCTGGCGCGAACCGGCGCATCGCCGCGGTGTTCGCCCGCGAGATCGAGACGTTCGGCTACCCCGACCGCTCTGCCGCGGACTGACCGCCGATCAGCGCCGATCCCCGATCGGCCGGGCCGGCACCCCCACCACCGTCTCCCCGGCACCGACGTCTTCGGTGACCACGGCGCCTGCGCCGATCACCGCGCCGTCGCCGACCTGCACCCCGGGCAGCACGATGGACCCCGTCCCCAGGAAGACCCCGTCGCCCAACCGGACGTTGCCGTTGACCAGCGCCCCCGGACTCAGCGTGACGTAGTCGCCCACCACGCAGTCGTGCGACACCACCGCGTTGACGTTCAGGTGGGTGTGACGCCCCAGGGTCACGTTGGTCGTCAGCCGCGCCCCCGCGGCGAGAATCACCCCCGGCGCCAGCCGCAGGTCCGACCCGAGCGACGCCAGCGGGTGCACCAGCACCACCGCCTCCCGCCCACTCGCGCTGGCGGCCTCGTCCAGCCGCCGCCGGGCGGCAGGGGCGCCGATGCCGATCACGAACGCCGCGTCGTTGGCCTCCAGCCAGCCCGGCGGCCCGAGCACCCGCGCGCCGCGGCGCCCCACCAGCTCCCCGTCGGCCTCGTCCGCGAGGAACCCGAGGAACTCGTAGCTCGGTTCGACCGCGTTGACGGCCTCCACCACGTCGAGGGTCTCGCGACCGTGGCCGCCGGCTCCGATGATGACCAGGGGCTGCATCGACCGTGTCCCGAGCGGACCGTCACCCCGCGGCCGGCGGCTCGGGTGACGGCGCCGCCAGCGGGTCGTCGGTGGGATGCCCTTCGGCTCCTTCCCCGGAGAGCATCACCCACAGGGTCCGCCCGATGATCCGCAGGTCGACCAGCAGCGACTGGGTGCGCACGTACTCGAGGTCGAGCTCGATGCGCTCCTCCCAGGCCAAGGCATTGCGGCCGTTCACCTGCGCCAGGCCGGTGAGGCCGGGGCGCACGTCGAGGCGGTGCCGCTGCCGATCCGTGTAGCGCTCAACCTGGTAGGCGAGCGCGGGGCGCGGTCCGACGATGCTCATCTCCCCGCGCCACACGTTGAGGAGCTGGGGAAGTTCGTCGAGCGAGAACCGCCGCAGCCACTTGCCGGCGGTGGTGATGCGGCTGGCGTCGGGGAAGATCGGGTTGTCGCCGGCGACCATCGTGCGGAACTTGAACACGGTGAACGGTCGCCCGCCCATGCCCACCCGCTCCTGGAGGAACAGCACCGGACCGCGGGAGGTGACCTTGACCGCCAGCGCGCACAGCAGCCCCACCGCCAGGGCCGGGAGCCCCACCACGCACACGATGAACAGGTCGAGGACCCGCTTGCCGCGGTAGGGCCCGAATTCCTCAGGCACGCGCCGCCCTCCTCGAACGGAACCACTCGACGGTCGCCCGCAGCCCCGCCTCGAAACCGACGGGCTCCACGTCGGGGAACAGCTCACGCAGCCTCGTCGAGTCGGCCTGGGAGTGGCGGACATCGCCGGGGCGGGGTGGCTGGTGCTCGACCTCGAGGGGAGCATCGAGGATGTCCCGCAAGAGCGCCACCACCGACAGCAGGTCGATGCGGGAGCCGAACGCGAGGTTCACGGGGCCTTCACAGGTGACCCGGCGCGCCACGGCATCGGTGAGCACCTCGGTGACCGTGCCCACGAAGGTGAAGTCCCGGGACTGGCAGCCGTCACCGTGGATCGGCAGCGGCCGGTCGCCGAGCGCGGCGTCCACGAAGGCCGGGATCACCGCTGCGTAGTCGTGCCCGGCCGGCTGCAGGGGGCCGAACACGTTGAAAAAGCGGAAGGCGAGCACCGGCAGGCCGAAGGAACGCTGGTAGGCCAGCGCGTAGGACTCGGTGGCCAGCTTGCTGGCCGCATAGGGGCTCACCGGCATCGGCGCCAGGTGCTCCCGCTTGGGCAGCTCGGGATTCGCGCCGTAGACGGACGACGACGACGCCACCACGACGTGCGCGCCGCCGGCCCGGCGGGCGGCTTCGAGCACCTCGACCGTCCCGGTGGCGTTGACCAGATGGGTGCGGACCGGATCGGCCAGCGAGCGGGGCACGGAACCACGAGCGGCGAGGTGCACGACGGTCGACGCGCCCGCGCAGACCCGGTCGAGCATCGCCGCGTCGAGGATCGAGCCTTCGATCAGCTCGACGTCGAGACCCTCCAGGTTGCCCGGTGAGCCGGTCGAGAAGTCGTCGAGGACGGTGACCTCGGTGACGTCGGGATGGTCCAGCAGGCGGCGGCAGAGGTTGCCGCCGATGAACCCCGCCCCACCGGTGACAACGACCTTCACAGCTCGTACCCGTACCGCTCGGCGGTGCGGGCCAAGCGGTCCCGCAGCGCACCGGCCGGCAGGTCGTCGAAGGCGAGCGCCGCCCGGGTCTTGGTGTTGGTGGTGGTCGGCACCGCGGCGAGGGCCTGGTCGATCCGAGCCTGCTCCACGGCCAGCCCGAGCGTGCGCAGGATCTCCTCGATCCGTTCCGGGACCTGCTCCACCTGGTAGCGCAGCACGGCGTATGGCTCGCAGCGCTCGTTCCAGTCGACGTACCAGCGCATCGAGTCCGCCACCTCGTCCCCGGTGATCTCGAAGTGCTTGGCCACGAACGAGATGGACCGCTTCGGGTCGAGCTGCTGGGAGAACCGGTGCACACCCACGAACGAGTTGATGGTGGCCATCGGCTCGCGGGTCTGGTGCAGCACCACGCCCCGGTAGTGGGCGAGGTAGGGCACCGCCAACCACGACGCGTCCCCCTGGAGGGTCCGGCTGGCCGTCACCCCCCGCTTGGAGAACACCGCTTCGTGGCCGCAGCGCACCCCCATCTCGCGCAGCAGCTTGGCGATGTACGCCGTGCCGCAACGGCCGGTGCCCACGATCACGAACCCCGGGAGCATCGACCGAGGGAGGCGCAGCACCAGCTCGCGGGGGAGAGTGCGGGAGACCTTCTTGGCCGTGTCGGCCAGCAGCGCCATGGTCAGGCCCTCCCGCGCAGCAGGTAGACGGGCCGCCCCTGCCCCACCGTGCCGAGCAACGTGTGCTCGGTGAGTCCGGTCTCGCGCTGGACGAGCTCACGGAACTCGTCGGGGTCGGGGTTGCGGTACGCCCGCTGCATCTGCCGCTCCGTCGGCAGGTGGGGCTCGAACACCAGGTAGCGGGTGCGCAGGCGCCGCAGCAGGCCGAGCAGCTCCTGGTAGCTGGTCTCCGCCTTCAGGAAATGGTGGAACACGTTCAACGCCAGCACCACCTCGAACTCGCCGAGATCCTTCACGTCGGTGATGGAGCCGCCCCAGATTTCGAACCGTCGCTCGAGGGCGTCGCGCAGCGCGGCGAGAAAGTAGAGCTGCTTCTCGGACCGCTCCGATGCGATGGGTGAGAACCCGACGGCTTCGAAGCGGTGGCAGAAGTACCCCCAGTTCGCCCCGATGTCGAGCAGCCGCCCCTCCCGCACCGGCAGGGCGTCGAGGATGAGATCGAACCGCTCGCCGTCGTGGCTGTAGGGCACGTCCGCCAGGTCGGGGTGCAGGAGCGGCTGGTACGCCCGGCCACCCTCGGCCTCGTTGACGTAGGCCCGGATCTCCCCGCTCATCCGGTACCAGTCCTGATGCCGGGCGGCGACCCGGACCGGGAGCCGCTCGACGCCGAGGGCCCGGGCGATGGCGAAACGGTGGATGCCCTCGACGAACACGAGCCGCCCGAAGCGGTCGAAGGCCACCAGCACCTCCTCCCAGGGCTTGCCGTCAGCGAGCTCGTCCTGCGAGCGGAAGCCCTCCACCCGGATGCGATCGGCGAGCTCGTCCCAGCGGGCACCGAGCCGGGCGATGTCCTCGGGGGTGCGGTAGCGGTGCTGGGGCCCGTCGCGCTCGATACGGGCCCGCATCTCGGCGGCGAAGCGGGTGTCGTCCCACGCCTTGCCCTCGGCGTAGCGCTCCCGGGCCGCGCCGACGAAGGGGTGGGCGTCGATGGGCTCGACGTCGAGATCCCAGTCGCCCCCCCGGACCTGGCCGATCGCGTTCCGGGCCGACCCGGGGATGAGCTCGCGGACCGCGTCGGGCCGCAGGCGCCGGTGCACCTGGGCAGGATCGACCCACAGCAGGCGGGTGGGATCGACACCGGCCTGGCTGCGCGCCACCTGCCGGCGCAGGTGACGTCGCCAGACCACCGCGCCGGCGCGGCTGACCACCGGTTCGACCACCGGGACCTTCCGGATGGCCCGGCGGACTCGCCGGGCGCGCTTTTCGAACTTCGACACCAAGGCGCAGGACTCCCGTGGCGGGCTCGACCGGGCGGCGGCCGGGTCGGTCTCATCGGACCGGGCCCGAAGGCCCGCCGGTTGAGCTGCACTACCCTACTGCGCCCGATGGCCCGCATCTTCCTGTCCCCACCCGACGTGGGCCCCGACGAGCGCGAGCTGCTGCTCGACGCGGTGGACTCCAACTGGGTGAGCCCCCTGGGGCCCCACGTCGACGCGTTCGAGCGGGAGCTGGCCGCCTACGTCGGGGTCGGGCACGCAGCCGCGCTCTCCAGCGGCACCGCCGGGCTGCACCTGGCGCTACTGCTGCACGGTGTCGGGCCCGGCGACGAGGTGCTGGTGCCGACGCTGACCTTCATCGCCACCGCCAGCGCCGTCATCTACACCGGTGCGACACCCGTCTTCGTCGATGCCGAGCCGTCCACCTGGTGCGTCGACCCGGCGCTGGTGGACACGGCGCTGCGCCGGCGAGTGAAGGCCGGCCGGTTGCCCAAGGCGGTCATCGCGGTCGACCTGTACGGCCAGTGCGCCGACTACGACGAGCTGGAAGCCGTCTGCGGCGAGCTCGGCGTCGCGCTCATCGAGGACGCGGCCGAGGCCCTCGGCGCCCGCTACCACGGGCGGGCCGCCGGATCGTTCGGGCGCCTCGGCGTGTTCTCGTTCAACGGCAACAAGATCATCACCACCTCGGGCGGGGGGATGCTGGTCTCCGACGACCGAGCCCTGGTGGAGCGAGCCCGGTTCCTGGCCACCCAGGCTCGGGACCCGGCCCCCCACTACGAGCACTCGACGGTCGGGTTCAACTACCGGATGTCCAACCTGCTCGCCGCGGTCGGGCGGGGCCAGCTCCGCCATCTCGACGAGAAGGTCGCCCGCCGCCGGGCGATCAACCGGCGCTACCGGGCGGCGCTCGCCGACCTGCCCGGCGTCGGCTTCCTGCCGAACGCTGCGGGTGGCGAGCCCACCAACTGGCTCACGGTCATCACGCTCGACCCCGCCGCGGCGGCCGCGACCCCCGAGGAGCTGCGCGTCGCTCTCGAGGCCGCGGACATCGAGGCCCGTCCGGCCTGGAAGCCGATGCACCTGCAGCCGGTCTTCGCCGGTGCTGAGCGCCTCGGCGGCCAGGTGGCGGAGCGGATCTTCACCACCGGGCTGTGCCTACCGAGCGGATCGAGCCTGACCCACGACGACCAGGAACGGGTGATTGCGACCATCCGGTCGGTGCTGGCCGGCTCCCACCAGGTCCCGGCGTGACCACCCGGGTCCTCTGGCTCGTGAAGGGCCTGGGCCCCGGCGGCGCGGAGCAGCTGCTCGTGAACCAGGCGCAGGCCACCGATCGCCGCGCGCTGGAGGTCGAGGCCGCCTACCTGGTTCCCTGGAAAGACCACCTGGTCCCGCGGCTCGAAGAGCAAGGCGTGGTGGTGACCTGCCTCGACAGCAGCCGGGAATGGGACCTGCGCTGGGCCTGGCGGCTCCGCCGGCGACTGCGGGAGCACCCCGTGCAGGTGATCCACAACCACTCCCCGCTCGTGGCCTCGGTCACCCGGCTCCTGGTGCGCACCTTGCCCCGACGGGAGCGGCCGGCGCTGGTGTACACCGAGCACAACCGCTGGCCCCGCCACAACCGGCTCACCCGACTGGCCAACCGGCTCACCTACCGGCTCGACGACGCCCAGCTGTGCGTCTCCGAAGACGTACGTGAGACCATCCCGCCCCGTTTGCGGCCACGGGTCCGGGTGCTGGTACACGGCGTCGACGTGGAGGCCATCCGCGCCCAGCGGGCCAGCCGGGACGACGTCCGCCGCGAGCTGGGGATCGCCCCGACCGAGGTCGTCGTAGGCATCGTGGCCAACTTCCGTCGCGAGAAGGCCTACGAGGTCTGGCTCGACGCCGCCGCCGAGGCCCTCCGCTCCCCCGTCCCACTCCGGTTCGTCTCCGTCGGGCAGGGGCCCCTCGAGGAGGAGATGCGCGCCCGGCTGGCCTCGATGGGCCTGGGCGAGCGGGTGACGATCCTCGGCTACCGCGACGACGCCGTGCGGGTGATGAGCGGGTTCGACATCTTCACCCTCACCTCCCGCCACGAAGGCCTCCCTGTGGCATTGATGGACGCGCTGGCGCTCGGGCTTCCCGTCGTGGCCACCGCCGTGGGCGGGATCCCCCAGGCGATCACCGACGGCGTCGAGGGTCGCCTCGTGCCCCCTGACGACCCACAGGCGCTGGCCACGGCCTACGTCAAGGTGGCGAGCGACCCCCAGCGGCTGGCCGGCATGGCGGCAGCCGCGGCCGAGCGAGGCCGCTCGTTCGGCATGGAGCGCCCGGCCCGCGAGCTCGGCGCGCTCTACGAGTCTCTCGCCGCCAGCAAGCGCCGGTAGACGTCCAGGGTGGTCGACACCACCCGTTGCTGGTCGAACTCACGCAACGCCTTGCACCGTGCCTCGCGGCCCATCGCCTCGCGGCGGGACGCATCGGCCACCATCCCCGCCAGCGCCTCGGCCAGCGCGGCCACGGCACCCACCCGTACGAGCAACCCGTTGACGCCGTGGTCGACCACCTGCCGGCACCCTCGGATGTCGGTGGCCACGACCGGCAGGCCCATGGCGGCCGCCTCCATCGCCGACCGAGGAAAGCCCTCCCGGCGCGAGGCCAGCACGTAGAGGTCCATCGCGGCGTACAGCCGTTCGACATCGTCACGGTGGCCGAGGAACCGCACCCCGTGCTCGCGCTCGGCCCACGCCAGCAGATCCGGTGGCAGGGCATCGCCCTTGTCGGGGTCCGACGGTCCCACGACCATCAGCCGGGCCTCGGGCCGCCAGCGGCGCACCAGCGAAAACGCGTCCAGCAGGTCAACGTAGCCCTTCTCGGCCACCAGGCGACCGACCGCGCCGATCAGCACCTCGTCGGGTCCCACCCCCAGCTCTGCCCGCATCCGCGCACGGCCGGCAGCGCCGATCGTGGCCGGGTCGAACCGCTTGAGGTCGATCCCGTTGCCGAGCAGGTGCAAACGCTGCGCGGGCACCCGGAGGCGGCGCAGCACCGGCAGATCCTCCTCGTTCTGCAGCAGCTCCGCCTGCGAGCACGCCGCAGCCATCCGCTCGAGGGAGTAGACGAGGGCCCGCTTGGGGACGGGGTCCTCAGGCAGCGCGTAGAGACCGTGGACCGTGTTGACCACCACCGGGACCCCGGCCAACCGGGCAGCGATCCGCCCGTACACCCCCGGCTTCGGGTTGTGGGTGTGAACGATGTCCGGCTTCAGATCCCGGAACACCGCGAGGAGCTCGGCCAACGCCAGGGCATCCCGATGCGGGGCCATCTCCCGGGTAGCGTGCCGCAGGGCCACGTGGCCGATGCCCATCTGCTCCAGCCGGGCGACGTGCGGCCCTGGCGCGGAAGCCCCGAACACCTCGAAGCCGGCCTCCGCGAAGGCACGGAGCTGCGGGCCGAGCAGCCAGTCGAGGCTCATGTCGGTGGTGGTGACGTGGATGAGCCGTGGTCGGTCGCGCCCCGCAGGCCGGGTCACCTCGTCGCCCCCGCGTAGCGCCGCCGGTTCAGCACCCGGCGGGCCGTGTCCTCGAAGCCCATCCCGCCCCGCGCCTTGCGGGCGAACCAGCGCATACCGTCGGACACCTGCACGGGCGAGCGGGCCAGGCGGTGGGGATCGGTGAGCCCCGGCACGTTGGCCTTCGTGCCGGCCAGGGCCGCGGAGCGGAACCGGGCCCGCACCTGCGCGTCCGCGTCAGGTGACGGCTCCAGCGCCTTCGGGTAGGCGAAGTGCGCCACCTGCACCCCGGTGTGCTCGCCGATCAGCTCGACCGAACGGTCCAGCTCGCTGGCCACCTCACCGGCGGGGAGGCGATCGAGCAACACGTGCGAGTGGGTGTGGGAGCCGAGCGTGACCAGGCCGGTGGACACCATCTCGCGCACCCCAGCCCAGGACAGCGCGCCCCCGTCACCCCAGATCGTGCGGGGCCCGTCCACGAACCCCGTGGCCAGGTACACGGTCGCCGGCAGGCGGTACCGCACGAGTATGGGCAGCGCGTGCTCGACCAGGTCAGCCGTGCCGTCGTCGAAGGTCAGCACCACCGCGCCGGCGGGCATGGGGTGGCGGCCGGCGAGCACCTCGAGCGCGGTGTCCAGGTCGAGGACGCTCGCCTGCTCGGCCAGGAACGCGGCCTGCTCCTCGAACAGGTCGACGGGCAGGTCCACCGAGCTCGCCCGGCCACCACCGACGCAGTGGTAGATGAGCACCACCACGCCCGGCGCGCGAGGTCGGAGGACGTCCACCGTGGCGGCGGTGCCCTTCAGGACCTGGCGAGCGAACGACGACATGGCGACCGTGGCGCAGGAGTGTAGGACCTACACTCACCGTCCCATGGCTGCCCGCTCCCTGCGGATCCTCCAGGTGGTGACCGACACCGACCGCCGGGGGGCTCAGGTCTTCGCCACCGACCTCGAGCGCGCTCTGCGCCAGCGAGGCCATGAGGTACGAACCGTCGCCCTGGCCCCGGGACACAACGCCCAGCGCCTCCCGGTCGGGGTGCTCGGCGACGAGCGGCTCGGTCGCCGGACACTCGCCGCGCTGCGCCGGCAGATGAGCTCGGCCGAGGTGGTCGTGGCTCACGGCTCGTCCACGCTGCCGGCCTGCGCGATAGCAGGGGCCGGCATTCGCACCCCGTTCGTGTACCGCCAGATCAGCGACTCGCGGTTCTGGGCGCCGACCCGGCTGCGACGCCTCCGGGTCCGGGCCCTCATGAGTCGGGCGGCGCGGGTGGTGGCGCTCGCCGACCACACCCGCCGGGAGCTCATCGAGTGGATCGGGCTCCCGGCGGACCGGATCACCGTCGTGCCCAACGGGGTGCCCGAGGACGCCTTCCCGCTGCGGGACGAAGCGGCCGCGCCAGCTGCCAGGGCCGCGCTCGGGGTCCCGGAGGGCCCCACCGCGCTGTTCATCGCCGCCTTGGTGCCCGAGAAGGGCGCCGACCTGGCGATCGACGCCCTGGCCACCGTCCCGGACGCCCATCTGATCGTGGCCGGCGACGGCCCCGACCGGGCGGCGCTGGAGCAGCGGGCCGCGGCGGTGGCTCCCGGCCGGGTCACGTTCACCGGATCGTTGCCCCGCGCCCTCGACGCCTACGCAGCCGCCGATCTGGTGGTGTTTCCCAGCCGGGGCGGTGACAGCATGCCCGCCGCCCTCATCGAGGCCGGGCTCTGCGGCCTGCCAGCGGTCACCACGCCCGTCGGCGCCATCACCGACATCGTCATCGATGGCGAGACGGGCGTCGTGGTGCCCATCGGTGACCGCCAGGCGTTGGCGGCGACGATGCGCGACCTGCTGACCGACCCCACCCGCCGGCGAGCCCTCGGCCGGGCGGCGAGACACCACTGCCTCGAGCAGTTCGGGATCACGGTGGTGGCGCAACGATGGGAGCGGGTGCTCCTCGAAGTCGCCGGAGCCGGCCCCGCGCCCTCCCGGCCCCGGGCGCGCGTCGCATAGGCTTGAGCGTTCCCCACGGTCCGCATCGAGCCGCCCACATGAGCACCAAACCCGTCGCCGCCTGGAGGCGACCACTCGAGCATCTCCCCGGGTCCCGGTGGAAGATCGTGGCCCTGGCCGCGATCTCGGGTCTCTCGGGTCTCGCGGATGCACTGGCGCTGGTCATCGTGGTGAAGGCCGGGTTGGCCGCCACCTCGGGCGAAGCGTGGACCACCGTCGACACCGGCCCGATCAAGGGCTTGCGTATGACCGTCCCGACGTTGCTGGCGGTCGCAGCCGGATTGGTGATCGGCTCGTTCCTGCTCTCTGGCATCGCCAACTGGGCGAGCGCCCGGCTGACCGCGGCCACCCTGTTCGCCACCCGCCGGCGAGCGGTCGACGCCTACCTGAACACCGAGTGGGCGGTCGCCTCGCAGGAGCGAGAAGGCCACCTCCAGGAGCTGCTCAGCACCAACGTCAACAAGGCCGCCAACGGCATCAACCTGCTCACCACCGGGGTGGTGAGCCTGTTCAACTTCCTCGCGCTGTTCGTCACCGCGTTCGTCGTGAGCCCGCTCGTGTCACTGGTGCTGGTGGGGACGATGGCCGGCATGATCATGCTGCTCCGCCCGCTCCAGCGCCTCCAGCGCAAGTACGGCAAGCAGCGCGCCCGGGCCGGCATCCACTTCGCCAGCGGGGTCTCCGAGGTGGTGTCGCTGGCCCAAGAGGTCACCCTGTTCGACGTCACCGACCAGGTGGAAGCCCGCCTCGCCCGCCGGGCCCGGGCCGAGACCCGGCCCGCGACGCTCATGTCCTTCTACGGCAGCTTCGTCGCCGAGATCTACCAGGCCGCGGCGCTGCTCATGGTGCTCGCCGGGTTGGCGTTCATCGCCTCGGCGGCCAGCGGGCAGATCGCGACGCTGAGCGTCGTGGTCCTGGTACTGCTGCGCTCGGTGACCTACGGCAAGAACCTCCAGCGCATCAACGTGGCCCTCGAGCAGACCGCCCCCTACCTCGACCAACTCGAGGAAGTCCTGGAACGCTACGAAGCCGCTCGGGTCCAGCGCGCCGGGCGCCCCATCGAGCACATCGGCTCGCTGGCTTTCGACCACGTGTCCTTCACGTACGACGGGTCGCACCCGGTGCTCAGCGACGTCAGCTTCGAGGTGGACCACGGCGAGGCCGTCGGCATCGTGGGCCCCTCGGGCGCGGGCAAGTCCACCCTCATGCAGCTGCTGTTGCGGCTTCGCACCCCCACCTCGGGCCGGTACCTGGTCAACGGTCAGGACGCGAGCTCCTTCGACCTCGACGACTGGCGCAGCCGCATCGCGGTGGTGACCCAGGAAGCTCGCCTCTACGACGGAACGGTGGCGGACAACATCCGCTTCTTCCGCGACCAGTTCACCGAGGACGACCTCCGGCGGGCGGCGAAGATGGCCAACATCGAAGCCGACATCGAGCACTGGCCGGACGGCTTCGACACCCAGGTCGGGGGGCGAGGCTCACAGGTGTCGGGGGGTCAGCGGCAGCGCATCTGCATCGCTCGGGCCATGATCGGCGAACCCGACCTGCTCTTCCTCGACGAGCCCACCAGCGCGCTCGACATGCGCTCGGAGGCGTTGCTGCACGAGACGCTGCTCAACCTCAAGGGCCGGGTGACCATGTTCATCATCGCCCACCGGCTGTCCACCCTGCAGGTCTGCGACCGCATCATCGTGCTCAACAAGGGACGGCTCGAAGCGTTCGACTCGCCGCGGGAGCTGGAGCGCACGAACGCCTTCTACGAGGAGGCGACCCGGCTCTCCCGGTTGCCCTGATCGCGCCGCTCCATGATCGTCTCGCACCAGCACCGCTTCGTCTTCGTGAAGACCCGCAAGACCGCCGGCTCGAGCATCGAGGCGGCCTTGAGCCCGATCGCCGGCCCCGACGCCGTGGTCACCCCCCTCCTCGAGGAGCTGCCCGACCACCGGCCGCGCAACTGGCGGGCCAGCTTCAACCCCGTTCCCGAGCTGCTGGCCAACCCGCGAGCCGCTCGCTGGACCCTGAAGCAGTGGCGGCGCCGCATGGCCTTCTATAGCCACCTCCCGGCCGAGCCGGCCCGCCTCCGCCTCGGTCGAGACCGCTGGGACCAGTACTTCACGTTCTGCTTCGAGCGCGACCCGTGGGACAAGGTCGTGTCGATGTACTTCTGGAACACCCGCCAGGACCCCTCGCCCCCACCGTTCGAGGTGTGGGTGGAACGCCGGCGGCGGGAGCTGAGCGACTGGCACCTGTACACCCGCCGGGGGCGGATCATCGTCGACTTCGTGGGCCGGTTCGAGCGGCTGGAGGCCGACCTGCGCGCCGCGCTCGACCAGGCCGGCGTGGCGGATCCGATCGAGCTGCCCCGGCTCAAGTCGGGCACCCGGCGCGGACCGGTCGCCTTCACGCCTCGTGCCCGGGAGATCGTCCTCGATGTCTTCGCTCGGGAGTTCGAGGCGTTCGGCTACCCGACCGAGCCTGCGAGTGTTCAGCAGTGAGCGACCGGTCCCGATCCCTGGTGGCGGTCATGCCCCGCCCCCGGACCGCCTGGCCCAGCGCGGCCGGGCTCTGGGTCACCGCCGCGGGCTGGGCGGCGGCGGGCGAACGCTGCTTCGGTCGCGGCTGGGTGGTCACCCCTGACGCCACGGCCTCACCGGAAGAGGCGGTGGGCTTCGCCACCGCCCACTACACCTCGGCCACCCGATCATCACCGCGCGACAGGCTCATGCCGCCGGTGGTCCGGACCGCGGTGAAGGACACGCTCCAGTACCGCTCGATCCACCGCTTCGCGGTCGGGGCGGGCCCGTGGGACTCAACACCGCCAGCGCTCGTCTGGCAGCACCATGAGATCTGCCACCGCGCGGGGATCGACCTCGCGCAGCGTGCCGGTTGCCCGGCGGTGGTCTTCGTGCACGCCCCCCAGGTGTGGGAAGCACGCCAGTGGGGGGTCCGGCGTCCCGGGTGGGGCTCCCTGCTGGAGCGGTTCGGCGAATCGCCCGCTCTGCGCCGGGCCGACGCGGTGGCGTGCGTCTCGGAGGAGGTCGCCACGCTGGTGGTGGACCTCGGCGCCGATCCCGGGACGGTGGTCGTCACCCCGATGGCCGTGGACCCCGAACGCTTCCACCCCCGGGTGTCCGGCAAGCCCGTCCGCGATCGCTACGCCCTGGGGGAGGCGCCGGTCGTCGGATGGTGCGGGAACTTCCGGCGCTTCCACGGGCTCGAGCAGGCCGTGGAAGGCTTCGCCCTCGTCCACCGCCGGCAGCCCGATGCTCGCTTGCTGCTGGTCGGTGACGGCCCGGAGCGGCGCCGGATCGAGGCGCTGGTACAACAGCTCGGGCTGGGCGAGGCCACCCGCTTCACCGGTGGTGTGCCCCACGTGGAGATGGCCGCTCACCTCGCGGCCATGGACGTCGCGTGGGTGCTGGCCCAGCCCGGCGAAGCCTTCCACTACTCCCCTCACAAGATGCGTGAGTACCTGGCCTGCGCGGTGCCGGTGGTGGCTCCCTCGATCGGTGACGTGGCCCGGGTGATGCACGACGGCCTCGACGCCGTGCTGTACCCGCCCGGTGACGTGGGCGCCCTCGCCGAGGCCACGCTGGAGCTGCTGGCCGACCCGGACCGCCGGGGGCGCATCGGTTCGGCGGGTCGCGAGCTGATGCTGCGGGAGGGCACCTGGGACGCGCAGCTCGCCAAGGTGACGACCCTGCTCGGAATCCCCCGGGGCGCGACATGACCACCGCCTCCGCCACCGCCCGCAAGCTGGCCCGCCGGGTCGACCGCCGGCCGCGCTACAACTACACGGTCTCCCGGGCCCACGGCTTCGTCTACTACCGGGTGGCGAAGGTGGCGACCCGCTCCATCTCGGCCTGGCTCCGGGAGCTCGACCCCGAGCCCGTCTACCTCACCGGACGCCCCGCACCCTTCGACCCGCTCCACCGCCTGTTCCGCTTCGGGTTCGTCCGCAACCCCTGGGACCGCCTGGTGTCGTGCTGGCTCGACAAGGTGATCGGTCCCACCGACTACTGGCGCGACACCCCCCTGAAAGGCCTCCCCTTCGACGCCTTCGTCCACCAGATCGCCACTTGGGACCTCGACACCTGCGACCGCCACGTCCGCCGGCAGGCCGCGCTGCTCCCCCCGAAGGGGCTCGACTTCGTCGGGCGCTTCGAGCACCTCGACGCCGACGTGGCTCGGGTCGCCGACCGCCTCGGCCTGCCCGCCAGCGGGCTCCCCCGGCGCAACACCAGCTCGGACCGCCAGAGCTACCACGCCTACTACACCCCCGAGCTGGCCGACCTGGTGGGTCGGCTGTACGCAGTCGACGCCTCGCGCTTCGGCTACACCTTCGGCGGGATCGCCACCGAAGGCAGTGAGACGGACAGCACGCGCGGCGCTTGACCTATCCTTCACCCACTCCCACCAGAGAGGAATGCGGTGGCGTTCGACCCAACCCGGCTCCAGGTACTCGACTGCACGCTGCGGGACGGCGGCTACTACAACGCATGGGACTTCCGCCCCTCGCTGGTGGAGCGGTACCTCGCCGCGGTGGATGCCGCCGGGGTCGACGTGGTGGAGATCGGGTTCCGCAGCTACCCGCAGCCGAAGTTCCTCGGCCCCTTCGCCTACTCGACCGACGAGCTGCTCAGCGGACTCAAGCTGCCGAAGGCGACGATCGGGGTCATGGCCAACGCCTCCGACCTCCTGTCCCGCGGCGGTCCCGCGCCGGAGGCGGTCGACGCACTGTTCCGGCCGGCCGACCTCTCACCGGTGTCGCTGGTGCGGCTCGCCGCGCACCTCCACGAGGTCAGCGGGTGCCAGCCGATCGTGGAGCGGCTCCGCGAGCTCGGCTACCGGGTGGGGCTGAACCTCATGCAGGTCAGCCGCTCCAGCGGGGAGCAGCTGACCCAGCTGGCGGCCACCTGCGAAGCGTGGGGGTCGGTGGAGGTTCTGTATTTCGCCGACTCGCTCGGCAACATGACCGCCGCCGACATCGCCGCCTGCATCACCGCTCTCTCGGCAGGCTGGTCCGGACCGCTCGGCATCCACGCCCACGACAACCGGGCACGGGCGTTGACCAACACGCTCGCCGCCGCCGAGCTGGGCGCCACCTGGCTGGACGCCACGGTGCTGGGCATGGGTCGGGGCGCGGGGAACGTGCGCACCGACTTCCTGCTCTTCGAGCTGGCCCAGATGGGATGCGATCGCTACCGGCCCGAAGCACTGCTCCCCGTGGTGCTCGAGGACTTCGGCCGCCTCCAGGAGCAGTACGGCTGGGGCACCAACCTGCTGTACCTGATGTCGGCCGCGTACGACATCCATCCCACCTACGTGCAGCAGATGATCGGGGACGGTCGCTACGAGACCGCGGACATCGTCGCCGCCCTGAAGAACCTCCGCACCCTCGAGGGCCACTCGTTCAGCACCGAGCGTCTCGGCCAGGCGGTGGCGGCCAGCGGTGATGAGGGAACCGGTACCTGGTCGGCCGACGGGTGGCTCACCGGCCGTGACGTGCTGGTGATCGGGGCGGGGCCGAGCGCCGAGCTCCACCGTGAGGAGCTGAACCGGTTCATCGCCCGCGAGCGCCCGGCGGTGCTGTGCCTCAACACGACATCCACGGTGGTCAGCGACGAGATGGTCTCGGCCTTCGTGGCGTGCAACCCGTCGCGCATCATGCTCGAGTCCAGCCGGCTGGCGGGGCTCCGCCGGCCGCTGCTCGCGCCGCGGCCGACGATCGACGCGCTCGTGGGCGGTGAACGCCTCGACAGCGTGGAGGTCCTCGACTACGGCCTGCGGGTGGAGGCAGGGCGATTCGACATCGGTTCCTCGGGCTGCGTGCTGCCCGCCCGCCTCGCCGTCGCCTACGCGATCGCGGCCGCGACCGCTGGTGGGGCACGGCGCATCCTGCTCGCCGGGTTCGACGGCTACCGGGCGGGCGACCCGAGGCAGGAGGAGATGGTCGAAGTGCTCCGCGCCTACGAGGAGTCTGGACGGGTGGTGCCTCTCATCGCCATCACGCCGAGCACCTATCCCGTCCAGCAGAGCTCCGTCTACGCCCCCACCATCTGACCCGTGGGACGAACGGTCATCGTCATCCCGGCCCGGTACGAATCCTCACGCTTCCCGGGCAAGCCGCTCGCCCTGCTGGACGGCACGAGCCTCATCCAGCGCACCTGGCAGCAGTGCGTCGCAGCTCTGGGACCGGATGACGTCTACGTGGCTACCGACGACGACCGCATCGAGTCGCACTGCCGGGACTTCGGCGCGCAGGTGGTGCTCACGCCGACCACCTGCCCCACCGGCACCGACCGGGTCTACGCCGCCTCGGAGCAGATCGACGCCGAGGCCTTCGTGAACGTCCAGGGCGACGAGCCGCTCGTCGACCCAGCCGACATCCTCGCGGTCATCGCCGCGTCGCAGGCTCATCCCGGCGAGGTCGTCAACGCGATGTGCCCCATCGATGACGAGTCGACCTTCCGCGACCCCAATGTCCCCAAGGTGGTGAGCGCTCCGGACGGCCGGCTGCTGTACATGTCCCGAGCCGCCGTCCCCACCGGCAAGGACCTCGGGTTCCGCGGTGCGTGGCGGCAGGTGTGCGTGTACGCGTTCCCGACCCCGGCGCTCAAGCGCTACGCCAACCACGGCGGCAAGACACCCGTCGAACAGATCGAGGACATCGAGATCCTGCGCTTCCTCGAACTCGGCATCCCGGTGCGCATGGTGGCGGTCTCCTCCGCCTCGCTCGCCGTGGACGTGCCCGGGGACATCGCGCGGGTCGAAGCCGAGCTGCGGCGGCGAGGCCACCGATGAGCCGGCCATGACCAGCCCGGCGGTCGTCGTCTACCACGTCCAGACGCCGTACCACACGTTGCAGGCCCTCGGCCTCGCCGCCACGGACGGCGCCACCTCGCAGCTCGTGGCCGTTCCCAGCCACCCCTCCCAGGCGATCCTGCTCGACGCGCTCGGCGACCTACCGGGCTCGCCGTTCGGCGCGATACGCCGGCTCGACGCGGTCCGACCCGGGCTGGAACGGCTCCCCCCGACCCTGGCGCGGCGCATCTCCGCGGCGGGCAACGCACGCCGGCTCCACCGCTCGGTGGCGAACCTCGGCGAAGCAGTCGAGGTGCGGACCGCCAACGTGCAGACCGTCGAGGGCCGTGCGCTGGCGGCTGCAGCGGTCGCCACCTCCGGGCGGGTGGGCGTGATCGAGGACGGGTTGCTCACCTACGAGAAGCGCTACGTGGCTCCGGCGCCGCGGGGCGGGGTCCGACCGGCCCTGGCGCGCTGGTGGCGCCAGCTCGTGTTCGGCCGATGGGCCGGGACACCCGCGGGGGTCATCCCCTACCGGGAGCTCGACGCCCTGTGGGTGTCGTTCCCCGATGCGATCGACCCCGGCGCCTGGCCCGGGGTGCCCGTGCGCCCGCTCCCTGACCCCGCGGGTGCGCGCCCGTTGCTGGAGGCGCTGGCCTCCGCGGTGATCGGCCCCGACCAGCGAGACGTGTACCGCCGGCTCGACACCGTCCTGGTGCTGCCCCACTCGGCGATGCTGGGCGGGAGCGCCGCGGTCGACGCCCTGGGGCGCCTGGTGCGCGGCCTCGTGGGGAGCGGCCTGGTGGTCGGCGTCAAGCGCCATCCCCGGGACGACCCGGCCACCCTGGACCGGGTCATGCCGGCGGCCGTGACTGAGGTCGAGCCGTGGTTGCCGGTCGAGCTGCTGTTCCTCCTGCCGCGCTCGTCGCTGCGCTGGATCGTCACCGACCGCACCACCGTGGTCCTCTCGGGGCCGCGCTACTGCCCCGACGCCACGACGATCACCTTCTCGAACGACGTGCCTCCCGAGGCCCGCGACGCCTACGAGCGGCTCATGCAGGCCACCGGCGGCGTGCTGGTCGACTCCCCGGACGGGGTGCTGGCCGCCATCACCAGCCGGAGCTGACCCGTCGCTTTCACGCTGGCTGCCGGGGCCATGGCGACTCGGACCAGCCCAGCATGGCCATGAGCGCCTCGGTGTCCCGCTCGAGCAGCTCGCGCACCGCCGGAGGGATGGGCTGCTCGGCGGCCGCCAGCCTCGCCCTGGCCTCCGGGCCCTGCCGGACGAGCACCCGCTGACCCAACCGCCGCAGAGGGGTGGGCACCCGGTCCGCGTGGCGCAGCAGGCCACGCCGGCGGATGGACCGTGCCAGCGGGGTGAACTGGCGTTCCTGGTCGGTCACGTTGTGCGCGCCCGCCGGCCGCGGGATGGGCTCGAGTCCTAGGTGCTCGAGCACCGCCTCCCAGGCCCGGCCCTCACCCGATACCAGTTCCTCGAACACCACCACGAGCAGCTGCGAGCCAAACCGGTCGTAATAGGGCCGCAGGACCTGCGCGTATCGGGAGCGGCCGACGTAGGGGTTGCCCGGCTCGCTCACCACCTCCGCCAGCGGCTGCTGCTCCCGGCCGCGCTGCGCCCAGTACCGGTAGTGCGACCGCAGCCGCTCGACGGGATCGCGCAGCACGCAGACCAGCCGGGCCTCCGGCGCGGCCATGGCGATGCGGTCGCAGGCCCGCTGGGCGTGCTCGGGGTAGGTGTAGCGCACGGACGCCTCCCCGGTCACCACCGAACCATCCGCACGGTTCCAGAGACCCTGATAGGCCGCCCAGGCGCCGGCGAGGGGGCGGTCGCCGGCGAAGTTCGCCTCGTCGACGAAGAAGTTCGGCTCCTTGAGCGGCGTCTCCGCCACCACGGGATGGGCCTCGAGCCACCGGAACAGCGAGGTGGTGCCCGCCTTCATGGCCCCGATGACGAGGAAGTGCGGTGGCGGTGCCGGGTCGAGGTCCATGAGAATGTGCGGGTCGTCCGAGCCGTCCCCGAGAGCAGCCAGCCGTGAGCGAGCCCGAACCGGGTGCGATCCTACCCCCAGCCCCCAGCCCCACCGGCGTGCTCTACGTGACCGCCACCGGCGGATACGGCGGGCCCGTCGCCAGCCTGGTCACGGTGCTCGGGCGACTCGACGGCATGCACCGGGTGGTGTGCGCGCCCCGCGCCGCCAAGGCCGCGTACTGGGACCGGCTCCGCTCGGTGAGCGACGAACTGGTCCCGATCACCCGACCCCGGGGAACGGGCATCGCCATCGCCCAACGCCAGGTCCTGGCGACCGCCCGCCGCCACCGGCGCTCCATCGAGGTCATCCACGCGAACTCGCTGACCGAGCTGGTGGTCGCGTTGCCCGCGGCCATCGCCCTCGACCTGCCGATCGTGGTGTGGGTGCACAACTGGGAGGTCCCCGCGGTCTCTCGCCTGGCCAGACCCCTCATCCGCTCGCGAGGGGACCGGATCCGCTTCGCAGGCGTCTCCACCTTCACCCGTGACTTGGTGGTCAGTGCCGGCCTCATCACCGCGGAGCGCTTCGAGATCATCCCCAACCCGATCGATCCAGCCGTGGTCGGCGATCGGAACCCGGGCGAGAACGACCGGCTGTGCATCGGGTTCCTGGGGCGCAGCGAGCGGCGCAAGGGCTTCGACCTGCTCCCGGCCTGCATCGAGGCGCTGCGCGACGCCCCAGTGCGGTGGGCGATCTTCTCGACCCCCTTCGCCGGCGAGCGCGAAGCCTGGCGCCGGGTGCTGGCGACCCCGCCGCAGCTGGTGTCGGTGAGTCCCCTGGTCGCCGACGTCTCCCGGGCGTACGCGCGCTGCGACCTCGTCTTCGTGCCATCCCGGATGGAGTCGTTCTGCCGGGTGGCGGCTGAGGCGCTGCTCAACGGCCTCCCGGTGGTCGCGAGCGATCTCGTGCCGTTGCGGGAGGTCCTCGCCGAGGGCACCGCCGGTGTGCTCTTCCCGGCCGGCGACGCCGACGCTGCAGCCGACGCGCTGCGGGCCCTGGTCGCCGACCCCCGGCGGCGGGATGCCCTCGGGCGAGCGGGGCGCGAGCGGGCTGAGGCCTTCCTCCCGGGTGCGGTCAGCAGGTCGCTGGTGCGGCTCTACCGCGACGCGGCCGAGCAAGCGACCGCCTCGGTCACCCAGCCGCGGCGGTGATCACGCGCCCGTCCAGGACCGGGGCACGCCTCCGAGGTGGGCTGCCAGGGCAGCGGTGTCCGGCTCGATCCGCGCCCGAACCCACTCGAGCACGTCGGGTGCCCACGTCGGTGAGGGGATGGGCCGGGCCGTGCGATCGCGGACCCAGGCCTTCACCGCTCGTGCGGCCCGAGAGCTGCGCGACATGCGATTCAACCGCTCCAGCGCTGCGCTACGCCGCAGCAGCCGCAATGCTCCGGCCTCACGCCGCTTGTCCGCGGAACGGTTGCGCACCACCCCAGCCACCGGGGCCGGCACGGGGCCGACGCCGAGGTGCGCGCAGCACGCCGCCACCACCCCGTCGGGATCGCTCCGCAGATCGTCGAAGAAGACAACCAGGATCTGCTCGTCCGGGAACACGGCCCGGTACTCGCTGAGCTGCTTCCAGTACAGGCTGGCGTCCAGCAGCTCGGGTACCTCGCGCACCGCGACGTTGAAGTCGTCGGGGATGTCGGTGCGCCGCTCGCTGCGGTACTGCACCCATGCGGATTCGATACGACGCAACGGCTCGCGGAGGCTGTAGATGATCCGGGCTCGGGGGTTGGCTGTCGCGATCCGCTCGGCCACGCCGGGGTACACGGCGCACTGCGAATAGATGGTGCTCCCCTCGAGGCGCAGCGCCGGCGGCGACCATCCGGGGAAGCAGCGTTCGTAGGCTCGTTCGAGCACATCGAGGGGCTTGTCCTTGCGCAGCACGCCGGGTTCCTTCGGCGAGCTCACCTGGATCACGGGATGGCGGCCGAGCAGCTCGCACAGCGTGGTAGTGCCGGCTCGGTGGGCGCCCACCAGGAAGGCCTCGGGGACTGGGGGAAGCCCCGCCGACGCGCCGCCGGTCATGGCAGGCGCGACAGGTCGGCTTCGAGCACGGTGATCTGGCGGGGCTCGATCCGGATGGCTGCGGAGCGCCCCCCACTCGTGATGCCGAACCCCCGGGCCGACTCGACCAACCAACCCTTCGCCGGCTGCACGGTGGCGATCACGTCGTCGGGGTTCACGACTGGCTGCGGGCCGACCACCAGCCGGTACTCGGCTCCCGTGTCGAGCGACCCTTCGAGGTCGAGCTCGATCTGGACCGAGCCGCCCGGCGGGATCTCGAGGAACCTGGAGTACACGGCCCAACCGAGCTCCCGCTGGAACTCCAAGCCGATCCGTTCCCCGTCCAGGCGTGCTTCCCGGAGGTGATGCGGGGTGTAGAAGGAGAAGTACAGCACGTTGGTACCGAGCGGGTACCCCTGGTCGTTGTTGCCGATGATCGCATCGGGGAGCCCGGACGAGGGTGCGCCGTTGCGGAGCGTGACCGTGGCGGTGGCCTTAAGCACACCGGTGTGGGGGTCGTAGCTCGCTCGGTAGTCGACGGTGCGTTCGAGGAACGAGTCGATCTTGTTGTTGCCCTTGTTCTGGGTCACGACCATCAGTCCGTCGCCGCCCTCGGGCCGCGGCGCCCGACCGGCGACCCCCAGGTGCTCGAAGAACCGTTCCTCGGCGGGATCGAAGGCGAAGACCATGAGCCGACGCTCGGCCACCGCGGGACCGAGGGCGGCACCGAGCTTCCGTGGGCCGGGCAGCGTGCCGTTCACGAGTTGGTCGAAGGTCTCTCGGCCGACCTGCTCCAAGAAATCACGCCGCTCGCGGGAAGCGCCGAACTGGATGTACTGGTCACGCACCAGGAACTGCGCGACGTTCTCGGCGGTCAGGCGCTCGGGTGCCCCTTCGACCCGGATCGGCCCGGTGAGCTTCAACAAGGCCGCCAGGCCGTAGGGGTCGGCGACGATCACGCCGTCGACCGGGCGCCCACCGGCCTGGGGATACAGCTCGGCCATGACCGAGGCGACGGTCGGCATGTCCGGAGCGAACGACGTGTCCTGGAGGTACTCCCATGGTCGGAAGCGGCCGTAGCGGGCCAGGTACTCCGGTGGGCCGGTCAACCGGCGCTGCTCCCGGCCGGGCGCGGTGAGCAGCTCGTTGATCGGCCCCGACTCGGTCAGGTCCAGGTCACCGTCGGTCGCCCGCAACTCGGCCCAACTCCCGATGAAACCCCCGAGACCGCGGGCCTCGGCCGGCTGAGTGAACAGCACGAGGTAGTGGCGGGTGCCCTCCCCGCCGAGCAGCCCCGGGGCCACCGCGGCGGCCTCGGCCGCCAGCTCCACGTCGCCGAGGGTGCCGGCCACATCCGCGGCCAACCCATCCACCCGATCGCGGATGGGCCCGACCAGCCAGGGTGAGGCGGCCCGGTCGAGCCGGCCAGAGGCGACCGCCATCACGGAGGCCGCGTGCTCCAGTGGCTCCCGGGTCGCGGCCAACCGGCCGAGATCGATGCGGCCCGAGGTGTAGCGGATCTTCTCCAGGTCGGCGGACACCGCGACGTCACCTGCCGCTCCGGCCACCTCCGCGGCCTGACCGGTAGCCACCTCGAGGGCCTCCGCGTGCTGCGCGAGCACCGGAACCACCCTCGCCGGTCGAGCCCACCAGGCTCCGAGCACGCGGTGTGACGATGCCAGCGAGCGGGTAGCCGACTCGAAGAGCGCGGCAGCCGCCTCCTGATCGCCGTCGCTGGCCGCGTCCAGACCCTCTCTGGCGTGCTGCACGCCGTCGTGCACCCCCGACCACGCCAGCGCCACCGAGGCTCCGAACACCGCCAGCCCCACCCCGCAGACGGCCGCGCCGGCGAGGGCACACCGGTGGACCAGGCGCCGGCGGCGGCGAGGGAGCAGCAGGTAGCCCGAGACCAGCACCGGTGCGACGGCGACCGCGGTGTACAGCGAGGACGAGCCGTGGAAGCCGAGGTCAGGCAGGCGGAGCAGGACCTGCACGGCCAGCGCCCCGACGACCGCGCCGATCGCCCGCCGACGCGACATCAGCGCGCCGGCCACCGACGCGGCCAGGGCGATCGCCGCGACGGCGGTGGTCACCGCGGTGCCGGCCGCGATCGCTGCCAGACCGGCCACCACGAACCAGGTCCAGCGGCGAGCCCGAGCCGCGGCGAAGGTGACCACGGCGGCGAAGCCCGCGGCGAGGAGCACGTCGACCGCTCGGGTGCCCGTCGGTGCGGCCTCACTGAAGCCACCCCCGATCGCCGCCAGCACCGCGCAACCTACGATGACCCGCCGTTCCAACGGCGTCGACGGCTTCGACGACGCTCGAGCTGAGCGTCCGGACGGGGCGCCCCGGGAACGTCTGGTTGTGGTGACCGTCGATGCCAAAGCGGTGTCCCCGGCTCCACGCCGCGATCCGGCGCCCGTACCGAACGGCCCACCCGGAGGGCCAGCTCGTCGCGTGAGCGTAGCCCCGCGCCACGCGGCCGCGGCAGCAGCTACACCGTCGGCCGGACCGTCACCACCCGGCGTGCCTGCGCCCCTCGCCGCGGTGGCCACCGGGTATGATCGCGGCGACCCAAACCGGCGGGGGCCGGTTCCAGTAGCTCGTACGCGGTCGGGGTTCGACGGGGCCTGGCGGCTGAATCCGATCTGCCGGTACCGACCCCGAACCGGGCGGGCGAGCGCCAGCCAGCGACCGAAGCGAGACCCCGACCGCCGATGGACTTCGTGCACTACCTCCGGATCCTCCGCCGCCGCTGGCGAGCGATCGCGGTGGCGGCCGCCCTGGGCGCCGTCGTGGCCTTCGTGGTCGTTCCCCGCCCGAAGACCGTCGACCCGTCGCAGCTCCGCACCGTGTGGCTGGCCACCCAGAAGTTCATCGCCAACCAGTCCACGCCTAACAACGCCAACAACGCGGGGGCTTCCCTCTCCCTGGACCAGATGAAGCTGGGGATCACCACCGGCGGGGTGCCCCAGCGGGTCGCACAGCGCCTCGGTGGCGATCCCGCCGACTACGCCGCCCGGGTGCACGTCGTGGTGAACCAGCAGTTGCGTACGCTCGAGGTCTACGTCAAAGGGAACGACCCCGACGAGACCGAGCAGGTGGCGGACGTGTTCGGTGAGGAGCTGCTGGCCTGGATCCGGGGCCTGCAGAACGAGCGGCTCGAGAAGGATCGGCAGACCACGGCGTCGGAGCTGGACGGGTTGCAGCAGGAGTACGCCGCGGTCACCGGCAACGATCCCATGGCGGAAGCCCGGCGCAACAGCCTCCTCCAGGACATCAGCGCCAAGGAGCAGCGGCTCCGCCAGATCGAGACCGCGATCACCTCGGCGGGCGATCCTCTGACCACCTTCAGCCGCCAGGCGCCGTTCCCGAGCACCGCTCCGCTCGTGGCCACCCTGTGGCGCAGCGACGACGTGCCCCGTGGCAACCAGAAGCAGAACACGAGCAAGCAGACCCTCACGATCGAGGACCTCCAGGCGAGCCAACCCACCCAGCGCCGCGGCCTTCATCCGCTGCTCTCCCTGCTCGGCGGTGGCATGGGAGGGGCGCTGCTGGCAGGTGCGGGCGTGCTGGCACTCGCCGCGCTCGATCCCCGCGTCTTCACCAAGGAACAGGCCGAGGCCGCGTTCGGCTTCCCGGTCATCGCGGAAGTCCCGGCGTTCACCCGCCGCCAGCGCCGTGAGACCAATGTCATCAGCGTCACCGCGCCGTACTCGCGATTCGCGGAGGCGTTCCGGGTGCTGCGGTCGTCGATCGTGTTCGTGGAGCGTTCCGGCCGACTGCCCGACGCGACCCCGCCCCAAGCGGCCGGTAACCCGACCGGGGAGGACGTCGCCCGCAAGCGGGCCACCGTGGTGATGATCACCTCACCGGGCCCGTCGGAGGGCAAGACCACCACCACCGCGAACCTCGCTGCCGTGCTGGCCGAGGACGGCAGCAAGGTGCTCGTGGTCAACTGCGACTTCCGACGTCCTCGGTTGCACCTCTTCCTGGGCGCGGATCACGAGCCGCGCAAGGTGATCGACACCCAGATCCCCGGAGTCAAGTTCGTCGCCGGTGTCGTGGAGGACCATCGCACCGCGACCCCTGCCGAGGTGGTCAAGGCGCAACGTGATGTGGTCACCGCGGCGCGGGAGGTCTTCGATTACATCCTCCTCGACACCGCTCCGTTGCTCACCACGAACGATGCGAGCGACGTCCTGCCGGTGACCGACATGGTGGTGGTCGTGTGCCGAGCAGGAAAGACGATGAAGGAAGCCGCTGATCGGGCAGCCGAGCTGCTGGAGCGGTTCAGCGCACCGGTCATCGGGGCAGCGCTGGTGGCCGCGACCGATGCCCCCTCGGCTCGCTACTACTACTACTACGCCAGCGACGACGACCACGCCGCGACCGAGCCTGGCAACCCCTTGTCCGATCTGGTCGATGGGCCGTCCTCGGGGCCCACGAACGGCTCGGTAGCCACCGAGAGCCCCGACCCGGGCGTTGATTCCGAGTCCGGCGCGGATCACCACTCGGAGCATGATCCGCCGGAACAGGTGGCGCTGGCGAGGGGTGACGCCGCCGATCCCGACCGCGCCTGAGCCGCCCGGCCATGGCCGCCACCCCCTCGCCCCCGCCGACCAGTCAGCTCCCGAGCAGCCTCCACCCTGATCCGGCCAGCGGCGAGCGGGCGGTCCACGTGCCGCCGCTGCGGAGACGACGCCCCACCAAGGCGGCTCCGCAGACCACCTACCGGGTGCTCGCCGGGGCCTGCATCATCGCCACCCTCGCCTTGCTGGCGTGGGGTGCCTCGCAGGGCAAGCCACTGGCGATCGGTCTGGTGGCGGTTCCGGTGGTGATGGCCCTCGCCTACCCGGTGCTGGCTCGCTACTGCCGCGAGGAGCGCACGTTCGACCTGCTCGGCATCGTCTACCTGGGCCTCGCCCTGCGCTTCGTCGGCTCGTACTACCGGTTCACGATCGCCGCCGACGCCAAGAGCTACTACCGATACGGGGTCCAGTTCGCGGAGTCCTTCCGCAACTTCGACTTCCTCGTCGACCTGGGCCGCCCGGTGCCCGGCACGGGCAGCGTCCGGTGGTTCTCGGCCTTGGTGGTGATGTTCACCGGGCCCAACATCTACCTCGAGTTC
This sequence comes from Rhabdothermincola sediminis, assembly GCF_014805525.1. NCBI lineage: Bacteria > Bacillati > Actinomycetota > Acidimicrobiia > Acidimicrobiales > Iamiaceae > Rhabdothermincola > Rhabdothermincola sediminis. Next base: position 88,886 of record NZ_JACFSZ010000007.1, read on the forward strand.
ATCGTGTTCACCCTGATCGCGTTCTCGGGGATGCTGCTGTTCTACCGAGCATTCACCACCGCGTTCCCCAACGGCGACCGCAAGCGCTACGCACTGCTGCTGTTCCTGTGGCCGTCGATGGCGTTCTGGCCGTCGAGCATCGGCAAGGAATCGCTGATGATGTTCGGCATCGGTCTCGCCTCGTACGGTGCGTCGAGGATGTTCACCCACCGACCGCTCGGGATGGCTGCCCTGGCCGGCGGGCTGGCGGTGCTGGCGCTGATCCGCCCCCACATGTCCCTGATCGTGGTCGTCGGGGTCGGTGTGGCGTACCTCTTCGTCCGCTCCACGCGAGGGTCGCTGTGGCTCTCGGGCGGCAAGATCCTCGCCATCGCCGTGCTCCTGATCGGAGGGGCGATCATCGCCACCCAGACCGCGGAGTTCCTCAAACTCGACGACTTCGGCCAGGACCAACTCGACGTCATCGCCCAGTCGACCTCCGACCGGACCGCCCAGGGCGGTGCCGAGTTCACCCCCATCCGGGCCGATTCCTCGCCCGTCCTCTTCCCCGCCGCGGTGGCCTCGGTGCTCTTCCGACCCCTACCGTTCGAAGCCCACAACCAGGAGTCGCTCATCGCGGCAATCGAAGGCGTGCTGCTGGTGGCGATCACCGCGGCCTCGTGGCGCCGCTTGGCTCGGCTCCCGGGACGCATCATCCGCGAGCCTTACGTCGCGTACGCGGTGTCGATGGTTCTGCTGTTCTGCTTCGTCTTCTCCGTGATCGCCAACTTCGGCATCCTCACCCGCCAGCGCACCCAGGTGCTCCCCTTGTACTTCGTGCTCCTGGCCATACCCGCCGCTCGCGAGGCCGCGTCCGTCATCTGCGAGCCTCGACAGAGGCGCACGCTCCTGACCGACCCGCCCCCGGCGCGCTGATCGGCGAGCGGGTCCGATCGTGGTGGGACGGGGAGGATCAGGCGCTCACCGACGGGCAAGCCGAGAAGCTCGGAGTGGCGATCGCCGAACGGCTCGGCGCGGCCATCACACCGCTGCGTCCACCACCATCGCTTCGCGACATCGCGATCGGGCCCCCGGATCCAGCCACCGGACCTGGTGGCAGTCCCTCGGGACGAGCGCGAGGTGATCGAGATCCTGGATTGGTGTAGCACGGCCCGCATCGCCGCGATCCCCTACGGGGGTGGCTCCTCCGTGGTGGGGGCGTCGAGTGGCGCGGCGAGGGCGACTTCGCCGGGTGGGTGTCGATCGACCTCGGTCGTCTCGACCAGGCGGTGGAGATCGACCGGGTCTCGCGGGTGGCCCGCATCCAGGCCGGTGCCCTGGGACCGGGACTCGAAGCCCAGCTCCGCCCGCACGGCCTGACGTAGCGGTACTTCCCCCCAGTCGTTCGAGCTCTCCACCTTGGGCGGGTGGCTGGCCACCCGGTCCGGTGGTCACTACGCGACCTTGTACGCCCACATCGACGATCTGGTCGAGTCCATCCGGGCGGTGACACCCACCGGGGTGATCGAGAGCGGCCGCCTGCCCGGTTCGGGTGCGGGCCCGTCGCCGGACCGGCTTCTGCTCGGGTCGGCGGGTGTGCGCTTCCGCGAGTTCCTCGACGGCGTGGAGACGACCCAGGCGTTGGCCCAGTCGGGGCTCTTCTCCACGAACTGCCGCCTGCTGGACCCGGGTGAGGCCGCGAGCGCAGTGGGCATCGGAGATGGCAGCGCACTGCTCGTCCTGAGTTTCGAGTCGGCCGACCACCCGGTCGACGCGTGGATCGGCCGGGCCGTCGAGCTGTGCGCGGATCACGGTGGGCACGTGCCCGAGGAGGTCACGATCTCCGCACCGGACATCGGCGCCGACGGCGACACCCGAGAGGTCGCCGGGCGGGAGGGCGCGGTGGGAGCGTGGCGCAACTCCTCGATGCCGGGGGCGCGATCACCCACCACCACGCCATCTCCAACCGGCAGGCAGAACGCGCCAGCGCCCCAACCGGCATGTCAAACGCGTGCCACAGCACGCGTTCGGCCTGCCAGAACGCGCCAGCGCCCCAACCGGCATGTCAAACGCGTGCCACAGCACGCGTTCGGCCTGCCAGAACGCGCCAGCGCCCCAACCGGCATGTCAAACGCGTGCCACAGCACGCGTTCGGCCTGCCAGAACGCGCCAGCGCCCCAACCGGCATGTCAAACGCGTGCCACAGCACGCGTTTGACATGCCAGAAGGATGGAGATGTTGTGTCTCTTGATGTCATCTCATGCACTTTCTATGCTGAACAGCTCCGGTCAGGAGGAGGAGCCATGAGTGCGCGAGTGCGGGTGGACAGGGACCACGACGGGCAGTTGGTGGCGGTCAAGCAGGCTCTCGACCCCGAGGCCCGCACGTGGCTGGTACACGAGGCCGCCGTCTTGGCCCTCGTGCGCCATCCGGGGGTGGTCCGCTCCCGAGGGCTTCGGGAGGTGGCGGGCACCCTCGAGCTGGTGACGACCTGGGTCGGGAGCAGATCGCTTGCGGACCGGCCCGGCCGGGCGCCGGCGCAGATCGCGGCGATCCTCGCCGCGGTCGCCGAGACCGTGGCCGACCTGCACGACCTCGGCGTGATCCACGGCCAGCTCGCGGATCCGAGCCACGTGCTGTTCGACCAGCGGGACCGCCCGGTGCTCTGCGGGTTCGGCCGTGCCGAGATCGAGGCCTCTTCGCCGACAAGAGCGGGCGCGGCGTGCCGCTCCGACGACGTCCGGAGCCTCGGTCAGCTGCTCTCAGGCCTAGTGGAGCTCGACTCCCCCATCACGCTGATGCCACTGCACCGGTTCCGGCGGCACCAGCGCGACGACGACCGTGTGGCCCGAGCGCTGCTCACGCTCGCCGAGCATGCGTCGGCCGACGACCCCACCTGCCGCCCGACGGCGCGGGCCCTCGCCCGCGCCCTCCAGCGACTCGCTCCGAACCGCCACGACACTGCTGCCGTAGCGACGGCCGCCGGCGATAGCACCACCGAGCCCAGCCCTGAGCACCTCGAGAGGGACCCCATCGATCGGCTCCGCGCCAGCGCCCCCGCCCCCTCCTCCCGGGGCGACTGGAGTCGCCTGCGGCGCGTCGCTGCAGGCGCCGCGTCGATCGGTTGCATCGCCGTCCTGGCCATCGGCGTCTTCTCGGGACCCACGTCGTCCCCGCCGGAGGTGGCGCTCATCGGAGCCGACCCGTCCCCCTCCGGTGCGGGCCTGGACCCGCCACCGGCACCCCCCGCACCTCCCACCACGGTGGCGAGGCGCGAGTCACCGGTGGTCGAGCTCGACGGGCACCGGTATGAGCTGGGCACACCGGGGGACGAGGTGCTGGTCGGCGACTGGCGTTGCGACGGCCAGCCCCAGGCAGCGCTCCTGCGACCGAGCACCGGTGAGGTCTTCGTCTTCGACGGCTGGGCCACAACGGGTGCTGACCTCGAAGCGCGGCTGCTCGCTCGCCTCCAGCCCGGCGCGCACCTGGGCGGCGCCGACGACGGTGCCTGCGAACGCCTGGTCGGTGTGCTGGGTGATGGCCAGGTCATCCCGCTCCCCCCGACGGGACCGTCCACGACCGCCACCACGGCCGCCACCATGTTCCCGGGCGAACCATGACACGGTCCCGACCCCCCGGCCCCACCTCTCTCCTGGCCTGGACGGCGCTGCTGAGTGCCCAGCTCGCGGTGCTCGTCGCCGCTGGATCGGTCCTGCCCGGGCCGCCCGGCGTGCACCCGGCATCGGTCTCCGCCTGGCTCCACGAGCAAGGCCCGGTCGCCGCGGCGCTGGGCGTGGCGAGGCTGGGCGCCCTCGCCGGCTGCGCCTACCTCCTCCTCACCGTCGGGCTCGGCTTGGTCGTACGGCTGACCCGCGTCCCCACCCTGCTCGCCGTGGCGGAGCTCGTCACGGTCCCCCGGATCCGCCGCCTCCTGTACGGCGGTGTCGGGGTCGGCCTGTCCCTCGCGGCGACGACCGCCACCATCCCCACCACCGCCATGGCCGCCCCGTCGCCGCTGGCGGCGCAGCCAGCACCGCCGGCGCCACCATCTCACCCGGTGACGATGCGGTCCGTGCCCGAGGAGAGCGGGACGGCCACCTCGACGACCTCGAAGCCGTCACCACCGCCCGTCATGCGAACCCTCGACCCCGATGCCGACCAGGCGCGGCCAGCGGCGCATCACCCACCGACGGCCCCGGTGCCACCGGATCCCCCACCGGCTGCCAGCACCCCGCCGGCGAGCGAGCCGGTGGGCCGCGCTCGCGAGGCGTCGTCGTGGACGGTGGCACCGGGCGAGCATCTGTGGGGCATCGCCCATCACACCCTCGCCACGGCCTGGGCCCGCCCGCCGACCGACGAGGAGACCGCTACCTACCTGGATGTCCTCATCGCCACCAACGAGGAGCGCCTGCCCGTCCCGGGCAACCCGGACCTCATCTTCCCCGGGCAGGTGTTCGAGCTGCCCCCGGTGGGGCCACCGCTCACCGGAGCCTGACTGCGACCTCGTTGGCGAGGAGCCGGCCCTGCTCGGTGAGTACCAGGCGATCGGCCCTGCGCACCACCAGCCCGTCGAGTGCCAAGGCGTCGTCGTCATCGAGTGCTTCCACCGGCACGCCATCCGCGGTGCGGATCGCGAGCTGGAGGGCCTCCAACCGCCGCCCATCGGCGTCCAGCTGCTCGGCGCCCGCCTCTGGGCTCGTGCCACTGCGGATCGCCTGGATGTATCGCTCCGGGGTGCGGACGTTCCACCAGCGGCGACCCTGCCGGTGCGAGTGCGCCGCGCACCCGAAGCCCAGGTAGTCGCCCTGCGACCAGTAGAGCAGGTTGTGCCGGCAACGATGCCCGGGCCGCGCCCAGTTGGAGATCTCGTACCAGTCGAATCCGGCTGCTGCGAGCCGCTCGGTGGCCAGGGCGTACTTGTCGGCCTGGTCGTCATCGTCGGGGTGGCGACGGGGCTCGGCGGCCAGCGCGGTGCCGGCCTCGACCGTCAGCGCATAGGCGGACACGTGCGCGGGCCCGAGGTCGATCGCCGCGTCGAGCGTGGCTCGCCAGTCCCCGAGCGATTCTCCGGCGGCCCCGTAGATCAGGTCGAGGTTGAGGTTCGTGATGCCCGCAGTTCGGGCCGCCGCCACCGCGGTGGCCACCGAGGCCGGATCGTGCGAGCGGCCGAGCGCCTGCAGGACGTGGGGCACCATGGACTGCACGCCGAGCGACAGACGGTTCACCCCGGCCATCCCCAGCACCTCCACCACAGAGGGGGTCACGTCCTCGGGATTGCACTCCACCGTGACCTCGGCATCGTTCGTGCGAGGGATCGCCCGGAGCACCCGAGCGATCTGCTCCGGGGGCACGTGGGAGGGGGTGCCCCCGCCCACGAACACCGTGCTCGCAGCCGGCAGGCCGCGGGCCGCCGCGCCCTCGATGTCGCGGACCAGGGCCTCGAGGTAGGCCTCTGCGAGGTGGGCGCGATCGGCCCACGTGGCGAACGCGCAGTAGTCACAGCGGGACGCGCAGAACGGGATGTGGACGTAGACGCCGAGCGCCGGTGAGGGCGGCTGCGGGCCGGTGCTGCCGGTCAAGCGCTGAGACTGAGCCCCAGGTCGTCGAGCCGGCCCGTGGCGTGATCGACCCCGACCCCGAGGATGCATGCGATGGCGCGTAGGTCCTCGCGGCGGATGGTGAGCATCCGGCCGTTGAAGTCCTGCCGCTGGACCTGGATCATCGTCAGGTACCGGTTGAGCATCTCCGCCTCGGGTCCGCTGAGGTTCTCCAGGCGTCGCAGGTCGATGGTCACGGCCGCCTCCGCCGCGCCGATCGGTGCGCGCTCCGCACCCGCGAAGCCAGGCCCCTCGTCAGGAGGCAGGAGCTGATCGACCGGGACGTTGTAGAAGCGGGCCAGCCGCTGCAACCTCGGCACCGAGATCGCGCGCTCGCCCCGTTCGTAGGCACCGAGCACTGATGCCTTGAACTCCTGTTCCGAGGCGGCCTCGACCTCCTGGAGCGACAAGCGCTTCTGGCGCCTGATGGCCCGCAGGCGCTCACCCACCTTGCGGCTGTAGGAGGTCGGGACCTCGCCGGGATCGCTCGTCATGCCGTACTCCCTCTCTCGTCGCGCACCGGGGCTCGCGAACACGCTCGAGCCACGGCGGAAGCACCCCGAGCTCCGCCCCTGGGACCGCGCCGTCCCGGATCCGACCCATCTGGGGCACCACCTTCCGTGGTGCATCGCGCCAACAAGCCTACTCTGCGTGTACCCAAGGGACAACGGACCCAGACGAGCACTACGGGTCGAACCGGCCCGGCTCACGCGTGGACGACGCCGTGGCGGAGCGCGGCCAGCAGGGCACCGCCGGCCATCGCGGCGGTCTCGGCCCGAAGCACGTGAGGGCCCAGGCCGACGACGTGGGCGGCTCGGGCCCGCTCGGGTGGGGCCCAGCCGCCTTCGGGGCCCACCAGCAGGACGGGGTGCGAGAGCGTCGGGGGACCCCCTGATGGATCGGCGAGGGCGACCCCCGGCTCGGTCACCACGTCCTCGAACGCAGTGACCACCGTGACCTCGGGCAGCCGGGCCCGGCGGCTCTGCATGCACGCCTCCCGAGCGATCCGTCGCAGGCGCTCCACCAGCTTGGCGGCCCGAGCCGGGTCGGGGCGGGAGACCGTGCGCTCGGTGACCAGCGGGACGATGCGGTCGATGCCCAGCTCGGTCAGCTTCTGCACCACCAGCTCTGTGCGGTCGCCCTTCAACAGCGCGAACCCGACGGTCAGCGGTGGCTCCGCCTGCGGCAGGGCCATCACCGGCCCTGCCGGGTCGGGCACCAGCCCGAACGCGGCTGACCGCCACCGGCCCAGCCCGTCGGCGATCGTGCACGGGGTGCCGTCACGCAAGCGCAGCACCCGAGCGAGGTGATGGTGGTCGCTCGGCTCGAGTCTCGGGTGCTCGAGGTCGGCCACGAACACCAGGGGCAGGCCGAGCGGAGGGGCTGACTCCGCGTCGCCTGGTCCGGGCACGTGGTCTGCCGCCTACTTGAACGCGGAACGCACCCGCGAGAGCAGCCCGCTCGCCGGGGGGCTCACGTCCTCGCCACGCAGATCGGCCAGGCGTCGCAGCAGCTCCTCCTCCTCCGCGCTGAGCTGGGTGGGGGTGTCGACGATGACCCGGACGATCAGCTCGCCCCGGCCGCGACCCTGCACGTGCGGGACCCCGCGCCCACGCAGCCGAATCACCTCGCCGGACTGGGTACCCGGCGCGATCGTGAGCAGCTCCTCGCCGTCGAGGGTGTCGAAGGTGATCTCCGCGCCGAGCGCGGCCTGGGTGAACGAGACGTGCAGGTCGGCGTGGAGATCGTCGCCGTGTCGGCTGAACCGGTGATGCGGCCGGACGCGCACGTGGACGTACAGGTCACCGACGCCGCCACCCCTAGGGCCGGCCGCGCCCCGGCCGGTGAGGCGCAGCGTGGCACCGGTGTCGACCCCGGCAGGCAGCTCGACGTGGTAGGTCCTCTCCTCCAGCGTCCGCCCCTCGCCGCCGCACACCACGCAGGGATGCTGGACGATCGTGCCCAAGCCACCGCAGCGGGCGCAGGCAGTGGCGGTGACCATCTGGCCGAGGATCGACTGCCGCACCCGGCGCACCTGCCCGGTCCCGCCGCAGTCCGGGCAACGTTCGGGTGCGCTCCCGCGATCGGCGCCGGTCGCTTCACAGGCCTCGCACGGAACCGCGGTGCGCATCGAGACCGGCACCTCGGCGCCGAACACCGCCTCCTCGAAGGAGACCTCGACCACCACCTCCAGATCCGCGCCCCGGGGCGGTCCGGCCGCGTTGGCAGCTCCACCGAACGGTGAGCCACCGAAGAACATGTCGAAGATGTCGCCCAACCCGCCACCGAAGCCGCCACCGCCCTGCGAGCCCGTGGCCCCGAACAGGTCGTAGCGCCGGCGGCGCTCCGGATCGCTCAGCGTCTCGTACGCCGCCGCGACCTCCTTGAAACGGGCTTCCGCTTCGGGATCACCGCCGTTGGCGTCAGGGTGTAGCTCCCTGGCCAGCCGGCGGTAGGCCCGCTTGATCTCGTCCTGTGACGCGTCGCGAGGAACGCCGAGCAGCTCGTAGAGGTCGCGTGCCACGGATCAACCCTCGCTCAAGCGCCGGCCGAGGCGATCGCTCACCACCGCCACGGCGGCCATGGCCTGCGGGTAGTTCATGCGGGTCGGGCCGAGCACCCCGATCGATCCGGCGGTCTCACCGTCGACCTCGTAGGGGGCGACCACCACCGCGCAGTCGCTCAGGGGCTGCACGCCGGTCTCGCTGCCGATGGCCACACTGAGGCCCCGATCGAGCACGTCTTTCAGGAGGGAGACCACGACGAACTGTTGCTCGAGGATCCGTAGGATCTCTCGGACGGTCCCCACCGCGTCGAACGCCGCTGCCATGTTCGAGGTGCCGGCGAGGTACACCTCCGGCTCCTCCGGGGCCTCCTCGCCGAGGCTCCGCAGCGCCGCCACGAGCATCGGGTCGGCCGCATCCGGGGCCTCCAGCTCGACCCCGGCAGCATGGCTGAGCGGATGCCCCACCAGCACCTCGCACAACCGTTGGCCGGCCGCGGCCAGCGCCTCCTCGTCGGCTTCGTCGTCGAACTCCACAGTGCGCTTCTCGATCACGCCGTTGGAGAGCACGACCACCACCAGCGCGACCGTCGGGGTGAGGCTCACGAGTTGGATGGAGCGGACCGTGGCCGCCTCATGGGGCGGGCCCACGACCACGGCGGTGTAGGCGGTGAGGTTGGAGAGCAGCCGGCTGGTGTCCTGCAGCATGCGCTCCAGCTCACCGTGGGCGTGGGCGAAGAAGTTGCGGACCTGCTGGGCCTCGGCGCCGGCGAGCCGGCCCGGCGCACTCAGCGTGTCGACGAAGAACCGGTACCCCTTCTCCGTGGGCACCCGCCCGGCGCTGGTATGCGGTTGGTAGAGGTAGCCCTCTTGCTCGAGGAGGGCCATGTCGTTGCGCACGGTGGCGGCCGAGACGTTCACCCCCGGCGCGCGGGTGACGTGCCCGGACCCGACGGGTTGGGCCGTTTCGATGTACTCCTCGACCACGGCCCGCAGGATGTTGGCCTTGCGTTCATCGAGCATCGGTCGCTGCCTGGCTCCACTCGTTCGTCAGCACTCGATGATACCGAGTGCTAACCGTCGCGAGCAGCCGGCCAGAGCCTGCGGGTGGTCACTCCTCGAGGCGGAGGGCGGAGATGAAGGCCTCTTGCGGCACTTCCACCCGGCCGATGTTCTTCATGCGCTTCTTACCCTCCTTCTGGCGTTCGAGGAGCTTGCGCTTCCGGGTGATGTCGCCCCCGTAGCACTTGGCCAGCACGTCCTTGCGCTTGGCCTTCACGGTCTCCCGGGCGATGATCCGGCCCCCGATGGCCGCCTGGATGGGCACGTCGAACAGCTGGCGGGGGATCAGCTCCCGCAGCTTCTCGGTCATGCGCCGGCCGTAGTCGTAGGCCTTGCTCCGATGCACGATGGTGCTGAACGCATCGACCGGCACGCCGTTGAGCAGGATGTCGACCTTGACCAGCTCGGCGGGGGCGTACCCCGCGGGCTCGTAGTCGAGGCTGGCATAGCCCTGGGTGCGGCTCTTGAGGTGATCGAAGAAGTCGACCACCACCTCGGCCAGCGGCATGCGGTAGACGAGCTCCATCCGCTCCGGCGAGAGGTACTCCAGCTTGCGCATCTCACCCCGCCGGCTCTGGCACAACTCCATGAGCGTGCCCGTGTAGTCGGTAGGGGTCAGGATGGTGATCGTGAGGTAGGGCTCCTCGATCTGCTCGATCTCCGCCTGGGGGGGCATCTCGCTCGGGTTGTCCACGACGAGCTCCTCGCCACTGGTACGCCGCACCCGGTACTCCACCGAGGGCGCTGTGGCGATGAGGCTGAGGTTGAACTCCCGCTCGAGCCGCTCCCGGATGATCTCCATGTGCAGCAGGCCGAGGAACCCGCAACGGAACCCGAACCCGAGCGCACCCGAGCTCTCCGGCTCGAAGGTGAAGCTCGAGTCGTTGAGGCGGAGCTTCTCCAGCGCTTCCCGCAGCGCGGGGAACTCGTCACCGTCGATCGGGTACAGCCCGCAGAACACCATGGGCTTGGGCTCGCGGTAGCCCTCGAGCGGCTCACCCGGCCGGGCGGCTTCGGTGACCGTCTCACCCGAGCGGGCCTCCCCCACGTCCTTGATGCCGGCGATGAGGTACCCCACCTCGCCGGCGCTCAGGCTCCCCACCGGGGTCGGTTCGGGCCGGCGCACCCCCACCTCGTCCGCGTCGTGGGTGGCTCGGGCCTGGAGGAACTCGAGCTTGCTGCCGGTCTTGAGGGTGCCGTTGACCACCCGGATCGAGCTCACCACCCCCCGGTACTGGTCGAAGTGGCTGTCGAAGATCAGCGCCTGCAACGGCGCGTCCGGGTCGCCCTCGGGTGGAGGGATCCGCTCCACCACCGCGTCGAGCAGCTCCGGCACCCCTTCGCCGGTCTTGGCCGACAGACGGAGGATCTCCCCCGCGGGGATGCCGAGCACGGTCTCGATCTCCGCCGCGTACCGATCGGGCTCGGCGGCGGGGAGATCGATCTTGTTGAGGGCGGCCACGATCTCGAGATCGTGCTCGAGGGCCAGGTAGCAGTTGGCGAGGGTCTGGGCCTCGATCCCCTGCGACGCGTCGACCAGCAGGATCGCCCCCTCGCACGCGGCCAGCGACCGAGACACCTCGTAGCCGAAGTCGACGTGACCCGGGGTATCGATGAGGTTGAGCACGTGGTCACGCCAGTCGAGGCGCACGCTCTGGAGCTTGATGGTGATGCCCCGCTCCCGCTCCAGGTCCATGGTGTCGAGGTACTGGGCCCGCATCTCCCGGGGATCCACCGCGCCGCAGAGCTCGAGCATCCGGTCCGCGAGCGTGCTCTTGCCGTGGTCGATGTGGGCGATGATGCACAGGTTGCGGAAACGCTCGAGCGTGGCCACGTGTCCAGGGGCTCCGTCTCGGGAGGGCCGTCGCGGGATCGCCCCGACCGGCCGGCCGCGGGCGCGACGTTGCAGCGTAGCGTCTGGAGTGGCCCGCCCTGCCGGGTTGTGACGGGCCGGGGCGGAGCGGCTACCCTTGCCGGTTCGCGCCGGCCGGCAGGTCCGAGCCGGCGACCGTGCAGGGGCCGGACAGGGCCGGCTCCGAGTGGCATCGACCGACGCAGGGACACCGTGGCGAACATCAAGAGCCAGATCAAGCGCAACCGGCAGAACGAGAAGCGGCGCATGCGCAACAAGGCCGTGCGCTCCGAGCTCAAGACCCGCACCAAGACCGCGCTGGCCGCGGCCAGCGAGGGCCGCGATGACGTCGAGGAGCTGGCCCGGTTGGCCATCAAGAAGCTCGACAAGGCGGCTTCCAAGGGCGTGATCCACAAGAACCAGGCCGCGCGCCGCAAGTCCCGGTTGATGAAGAAGATCCGAGCCGCCTCAGCGGGCTGACCCGACACACCGCGCACCGCGGCCCGTAGGTAGCGCCCGCGCGGGCGCACCCGTCACGCTTCCGCGAGCTCGCCGATCAGACCCAGATACTTGTTGCCGAAGCCGAACACGCGGTAGGGGGCACCGGTGCGTTCCACCAGGTCCCGGAAGTGGGTGTTGTCGTCGATGTCGTCGAACACCACGTGGCTGCGGGCGTCGAGTCGGGGCTGCACCCGAGCCAGCGCGAAGGCCCGCCCCCGGTAGGACTTGTCGCTGTCGTAGTGGAACAGGTCGATGTGGTCAACCTCGGCCAGGATGCGCCGCAGGTTCGCCCGATCACCGCGCAGGTACAGGTGCCATGCCGATCGCAGTTCGCCGTCGACCAACAGGCCGACGTACTGCTCGGGGTTCGCCAGCCGGAAGTACGGGAAGTCGCTCGACCACAGCTGCCCGCCGTCCCCGTTGGCGGACAGCGCCCGCAAGAACGCCTGGGACGAGAACCCCGCGGCCACCCCGGTCTCCACCACGGTCGTCGGGCGCAGGCGGCGAGTCAGGAAGTACACCAGCCCGTAGTCGCCACCACCCCCGAGCACCACCCCCTGCTCGCGCAGCGGGCCGAGCCGCTCGGTGGCGAGCTGCTCCAGGTCAGCGGCGAAGCGCTTGGCCTCCGCCCAGAGCGCCGGGTCGATCCGGGCGGCGAAGGCCGCGGAGGGCTCCGCTCGCTCGGCCGCCCAGGCCGCGGCGGCGGTCCTCGTGCCGGCGTGCTTGCGGTCGGCGATCCGGGTCAGCACCTTGTCGACCATGGTCGTGCAGTACCCGGGCCGCAGGGCGTTGCGCAGGATGGTGGCGGGAGCGGTCACGGTTCCTCGGAGCGGGTGGGGGAACCGCGGCACGATAGCCCGAGGGCGGCGCGATCACCGCGAGCCGCGACCCGAGCCGGTCCGGGAGCCGGCCCGGCGGCTGCGCCCCGCCAGGCGCGCCACCAGCACCTCCATCACCAGCTCGTCGGGCCAGGCCTTCGCTCCCCGTAGGTCGAGATCCGCCTGGGCGAGCAGCTCGACCATCTCGTGCAGCCGCTCCGGTCCCAGCCGGCGGGCCTGTTCCAGGGCCTTGCGGGCCCGGAAGGTGCTGCCGCCGCGGAGGCCGAGCAGCTCCGCAGCCTGCTTCTCGTCACCCACCCCCGAACCCTCCAGGCGCAGCATCCGCTCCACGTGACCGTGGAGGGTGGCCATGATCTGCAGCGGGTGGCGCCCGGCGGCCAGCATGCGCGCCAGGCGGTCGAGTGCGGTGGGGATGTCGCCGCGGTCGATGGCGTCGGTGAGCTCCCAGGTGGGCAGCTCACCCGCTCCGCCCAGGTACGGCTCGAGGTCCTCGGCGGCGAGCCGGGCGCCGGCGCCGAACGTCGAGACCAGCGCTTCGAGGACCGAGCGCACTCGGCCCAGGTCGCCCCCGACCCGGTCCACGAGCAGCCGCTTGGCCCCGACGTCGAGCGTCACCGCGGACTCGGCGATCTGGCGGTCGATCCACGCCGTGCGGTCCTTCTCCCGGTCGGCGACACTGGTGTCGATGACCGCACCGCCGACGGCGCACACCGCGTCCGCGAGCGCCTTGGGCACCGCGGGGAGCTTGGCACCCGGCTTCGGGTCACGCTCCCACACGATCACCAGCGAGGTGGTCTCGAGTGGGGACGCCAGGTAGTCGACGAAGGAAGCAACCGAGTCCTTGGTGCCGAACAGGCCTGCGTGGCGGGCCACCACCACTCGCCGGTCGGTCAGGAACGGCGGGGTCCGTGCGGCGTCGACCACGCCCGCCAGGTCGGGGCCGCCGTCACCGGTGTCGTAACGCGCCGCGTCCCACTCGTCGACCATCAGCTCCCGATCACCGCCGCCGACCAGCGCCCGCACCAGGTCACCGACTGCCTGGGCGAGCAGCACCTCGTCGCTGCCCTTCACCAGGAACACCGGCGCGGCGAGGTCCACGTCCATGGCGCCGGTCACGCTGCGGCGAGGACCGCGGCCATCACGTCGGCCACCCGCCGGGCCGCTCGCACGTCATGAGCTCGCAGCACCCGGCACCCGAGTGAGATCCCGAGCGCGTGCGCGGCGACGGTGCCGGCCCAGGCCTGGGTGCGGTCGACGTCGAGCAGCTTCCAGAGGAACCGCTTGTTCGACGCCGAGAGCAACACCGGGTAGCCGAGCTCCGCCAACCGATCGGAGGCCCGCAGCAGCACCAGCGACTGCTCCTCGGTCTTGCCGAGGTCGAGCCCCGCGTCGACCATGATCCGCTCCCGAGCGATGCCCGCCCGCTCGGCTCGACCCGCTCGGTCACGGAGCACCTCGCGCACGGTGCCCACGACATCGTCGTAGTGCGGTTCGGGATCCGGCACCCGGGGCGCGAGCCGGATGTGGGTCGCCACCACCGAGGCGCCCGCTGCCGCGCACACCGGCAGGTAGTCGGGGTCGGCAAACCCGCTGATGTCGTTGCCCACCACCGCGCCGGCCTCGAAGCAGGACCGCGCCACGGATGCCCGCCAGGTGTCTACCGACAGCGGCACGTCGAACCGGGCCCGGAGGGCCTCGACGGCCGGCACCACCCGATCGAGCTCCTCCGCTTCGGAGACCTCCTCACCGGGGCCGGCCTTGACCCCACCCACGTCGAGCAGGTCCGCGCCGGCGGCGACGAGTTGGTGGGCCTTGCGCAAGAACTCGTCGAACGCGAAATAGGCGCCCTGGTCGAAGAACGAGTCCGGCGTGCGGTTGAGGATCCCCATGACCAGCGCCCGATGGGTGACGTCGTAGCGGTGAGGGCCGAGCGCCAGCTCCATGCGGCGGACGCTACACCGCCGGGCGGGCCCGTCAGCCGGCCGCCGGCGGGTCGACGGACACGACGACCTCCAGGCGTGGCCGGACCGCCCGCACCTCGAGGCGCAACCCACCGGGGGTCTCGAGGACGCCGGGATCGGGGGTGGTGGCGCCGGCCAGCCGGTGCTCCGCCGGAGCCCAGATGCGGGCGACGCCCACCCGCCGGCCGATCTGGTGCACGAGAGCCGCCGCCCGGCTTCCTCCTGACGGGCTGATGAGCAGGTCCAAGTGGCGGACCCCGTTGCGCCGCAACGCCTCGAGCGCGCGACCGGCGGACGCGGTGCTCTCCACCTCGAGCACCCGCAACCGCCCCCCGGGGACCGGGACCTGCCACAGCTCCCCGACGCCCGCGAGCTCGGTTCGCAGTGCCGGCGGTCGGTGCGCGCCGAGCGCCGGCACCACCAGCACGGCGAACACCACCACCGCCGCCGCCACCCGGGCGGCCTTGGTGTGACCCTCGCGGCCGGCGAGCATCGCCAGCGCGCCGGCGGTGGCGGCGACCGCCACGAGCGGGAGATCGAGCTCGCCCAAGGGCAACTCCCGCGCCTGGCGGGCCACCGCGGCCACCCAACTCAGACCCACCTGCGTGGGCAGGTGCGCCACCGTGGCCACCGACCCGCCGACCAGACCGGCCACGATCCCCGCGGTGAGCCCCCACATCATCACCACGCCGGCCACCGGCTCGGCCAGCAGGTTGGCCGGGATCGAGGCCACGGGAAGCCCGCCGAACACCGGCACGAGGATCGGGGCCACGCCGAGCTGTGCCGCCAGCGTGACCGCGAGCGCGGCGCGCAGCGGCCGTGGGCCGGGCAACACGCCCGCGATCGGCCGGGCCAGCAGGATGATCCCCGCCGCCGCGCCCACCGAGAGCCCGAATCCCACCGAATGGACGAGGAACGGGTCCACGAGGACGAGTAGCACCACCGCCGCTGCGAGCGTGCGGATCGCCGAGACCGGTCGTCCCACGGTCGTGGACAGCGCAGCGATCGCGGCCATGGTCGTGGCCCGCAGGACGGACGGCTCGAACCGGGTGACCAGGGTGAAGAACCCGAGCAGCACCAGCGTCGCCGCCAACCGCCCCCGCAACGACAGCCGTGCCAGCAGCGGGGAGGCCACCGCCAGCACGAAGGCCACGTTCTGCCCCGAGACCGCGAGCAGGTGGGTCAGCCCGACGGCCCGGAAGTCGTCCGCCACCGCCGGGGATTGGCCGCGGTCGTCACCGAACACGAAGCCGGTGAACAGGGCACGGGTGTCCGGGGCCAGGTGCTCGACACCGCGCTCGAGCACCCGGCGGAAGCGGTTGGCCAGCCGGGAGGCGGGGTCGCCGCCGCGCCAGCCGATCACCTCGGTGATCTCCATCCGCCCCACCACGTGCCGGTGACGCAGCCAACTCGGCACGTCGGCCTCCATGCGTCCCCGCACCGAGAGGCGCTCACCGGCGAGCCGGGGACGGATGGCTGCGCCGGCCCGGCCCCGAGCCCAGGCGTCGAAGCGCCGGGAGCCGGCGCGCACCTCGACTCGCACCGCACCGGATGCGTCCCCCGGGTCACCGACCAGCGTGACCTCACCGGTGAACGGGCCTTCGGCCACCGCGGCGTTGGCGGCCAGCTCAGCCCGCCCACCCAGCCACGCCGCGAGCACCGCCACCGCCACCACCGCGGTCCACGGTCGCCGCACCACGACCGCCGCGACCACCACCCCAACGGCGACCAGCGCCGGCAGCTGTGGCGACCACCAGGCACCGGCCGCCGCCCCCACCGCGCCCAGCACCACCACCCGATCCGAGAGCACCACCGGCCCGGCCTCACACCCGCACGGCGTCGCGGATCTGCTCCAGCTTGGCCGGGCCGATGCCTCGCACGTCGAGCAGCCCGTCGACGCTGCGGAACCGCCCCTTGCGCTCCCGGTGCTCGATGATCGCCGCCGCGGTGGCCGGGCCGATACCCGGCAACGTCTCGAGCTGTTCGGCGGTGGCGGTGTTGAGATCGAGCTTGCCGCCGGTGCCGGCCGCCCCAGCGGGCCCGGCGGCGCCGGCCGCGGGGCCGCCGCCGGAGTCCGCCGCCAGCGGCGCGGCCGGGTTCTCCTCGCCATGGCGGGGCACGTAGACCCGCACACCGTCGGCGAGGGGCGCTGCGAGGTTCAACCGGTCGACGTCGGCGTCGGGAGTGACGCCTCCCGCGGCCTCGAGCACATCCCCGACCCGGGCGCCATGCGCGACGCGGTACACGCCCGGGCGGGCCACCGCTCCGGCCGCGTGCACCACGATCTCCGCTGGCACGCTCGATGTGGGCCCTGCCGCCCCGTCGAGCTGGAAGGGCACCACCGTGCTCGGCAGGGGAAACCCCGCCTCGCCGGATCCGTGGGTGGACGACCGCCACCACCAGGCGCCAGCCGCCAACCCGATCGCGACCACGAGCGCCACCGTGGCGACTCGCGCCATCCCCGCCCGCGCGGTTCCCGCCCTCGACCACCAGGCTGCGAGCAGCCGGCGGAGGTCGGATGCGAGCGATGGCGGCGGCTGCGAGGCCTCGCGCAGCGCGGCGAGGGCGTCGGCGGGGCTGGACCGGTCGTTCGGGTCCACGTCTCGTCCTCCTGCAGAGCGCGCGGCGAGCGCGCGTCAGCGGGCCACACGAGGGGGAAGAGACGGCTGCGCCACCCTACGCGGGTGACGCCCGGGAACGGAAGGGCTCAGCTCAGTACAGGCGCGCGGTGAGCGCCTTGCGGTAGCGGGCGGTTCGCGGATCGTCGGGGCCGAGGACCTCGAGCAGGTCGACGTACTCCTGCCGGGCAGCGTCGTCCTCCTTCACCCGGTCGAGTAGCTCCTCGAGCTTGGCGTCGATGTCGTCGATCGCGCCGCCCGTGGCACCGGTACGGGCGAGGGCCGCGAGGTGGCGGGTCTCGGCACTCTCGGGCAGGCGGGCGAGCAGCTCCAGGGCTTCCTCCGAGCGGCCGTCGCCGATGAGCAACTCGGCCAGTGCCAGGATCGCTCCGGCGTGGTCGGGATCGCGCTCCAGCGCGGCCCGCAGGGACGACTCGTCGCCGGCGGCGACCAACCGGTCGATCTCGGACTCCTCGGGCGTCGGCAGCAGGCGGCTCACGAACTCACGGATGGCCGCTTCACCCTGCGCGCCGATGAACCCGTCGACGACCTTGCCGCCCTTGAGGGCGTACACGGCGGGGATGCCCTGCACCCGGAACGCGGCCGAGACCTGCGGGTTCTCGTCGACGTTGACCTTCGCCAGCATCACCGCCCCGCCGGTCTCGTCGATCACCCGCTCGAGGATCGGACCGAGGGTACGGCAGGGCCCGCACCAGGGGGCCCACAGGTCGACGACCACGGGCACCTGCTCGGATCGCCGGACCACGTCGTTCTCGAAGCTCGCGTCCGTCACGTCGATGGCCATGAGGACCCACGATAGGAGCTGACCATGCGCAACCGGTAGCGTGGCCCCTCACGGGCCACGCGGGTGCGGGCCGATCGCCGGAGGGAAACGGGTGAGCGACACCACCACGGTCGAAGGCATCGATGCGGATCGGGTCACGGCGTGGTTCGAGCGCCACACCGATGCCGTTCCGCCGCTGTCGTTCGAGCTGATCACGGGCGGCCACTCGAACCTCACCTTCCGGGTCGCGGACGCCGGCGGGGTCAGGTGGGTGCTGCGGCGACCGCCCCTGGGGCAGGTCCTCGCCACCGCGCACGACATGGGGCGGGAGCACCGGATCCTCTCGGCGCTGGGCCCGACCGAGGTTCCCGTCCCCCCGGTCGTGGGGTTCTGCGACGACCCCGCCGTCAACGGCGCACCCTTCTACGTCATGTGCTACGTCGACGGCACCGTGGTCCGAGACCTCTCCGGGGCGGAGCGGTTGAGCCCCGAGCAGCGGCGGGCCGCGGGCCTCTCGCTCATCGACACCCTGGCCCTCATCCACGCCGTCGACGTCGACGCGGTCGGCCTCGGTGACCTGGGCCGCAAGGAGGGCTACATCGAGCGGCAGCTGAAGCGCTGGTACGGGCAGTTCCAACAGTCGAAGCTCCGCGAGGTCCCGGTGGTGGACGAGGTCTACGAGCATCTCCTGAGCGCCATCCCGGAGCAGGGGCCGGCCACGATCGTCCACGGCGACTACCGGCTCGACAACTGCCTCCTCGGCCCGGACGGCACGGTCGTCGCCGTGCTGGATTGGGAGATCTGCACCCTGGGCGACCCGCTCGCGGACCTCGGGCTCCTGCAGGTGTACTGGGCCGATCCGGGTGAGCCGACCCACTCCGGGCTGCCGGCCGCCACCTCGGCCGAGGGCTTCCCCACCAAGGCCGAGCTGCTCGAGCGGTACGCGCAGCGCTCAGGTCGGGACCTGTCGCAGATCGACTTCTACGTGGCGTTCGGGTACTGGAAGCTGGCCTGCATCATCGAAGGGGTCTATGCCCGCTACAAGGGTGGGGCGATGGGTGACCGCGGCGACGCTGACGCGTTCGACGTCTTCGGCGAGCAGGTCGTGGCGCTGGCGGAGGCCGCCCGGCAGGCCGCGGGGAGAGCCGAATGAGCCTGTTCGAGCTGGTCGAGCGACCCGACCTCGACTCGCCGGTGCTCGTGCTGGCGCTCGACGGGTGGATCGATGCGGGGCTCGGAGCGGCCCAGGCGCTGGCGGCGATCGTGGAGGCCACCGAGATGGAGACCGTGGCGGTCTTCGACAGCGACGCGCTGCTCGATCACCGCGCTCGGCGCCCCACCATGCACCTGGTCGACGGGCTGAACACCGGGCTGAGCTGGCCGTCGATCGAGCTGCGGGCCACCACCGATCGCCATGGCAACGAGGCGTTGTTCCTGATCGGCGCCGAGCCCGACCACAGCTGGCGGGCCTTCTCGCGGGCGGTGGTCGATCTGGCACTCGAGTTCGGGAGCCGGCTGCTGGTCGGGCTCGGGGCGTACCCTGCGCCGGTGCCTCACACGCGGCCCACCAAGCTGGTCTCCACCGCCACCTCGGCCGAGCTGGCGGAGCTGGTCGGCTTCGTGCCCGGGCAGATCGACGTCCCGGCCGGCGTGCACGCGGCGATCGAGCGGCGCTGCGCGGACGTGGGCCTGCCCGCCGTCGGGTTGTGGGCGCAGGTCCCCCACTACGCCGCGGCGATGCCCTACCCCGCTGCGGGGCTGGCGCTCATCGAGGGCCTGGCCCGGATCGCCGATCTCCACTTCGATCCGGGCGGCCTGCCGGCCGAGGCCGCGGCGAGCCGGGACCGCATCGACTCGCTGGTGGCCAACAGCGAGGAGCACCTGGAGATGGTGCGCCAGCTCGAGCACCACGTCGACGCGATGGAGGCCGCCGACCAGGGAGGGCTCCCCACCGGCGACGAGCTCGCGGCCGAGCTCGAGCGGTTCCTGCGCGAGCAGGACTGACGCCCGACCCGTACACCCGCCGACCAGCGCACCTGCCCTCCGCCTCCCCCGACCGGCAGGTCAAACGCGTGCGATAGCACGCGATCTCCCTGCCAGAACGCGCCCTCCACCCGACCGGCAGGTCAAACGCGTGCGATAGCACGCGTTTGACCTGCCGGAACGGGTGGGAAGGGGTCGACGATGGCGGCGAGGCCGGCTCAGCCCGAGCGTCGGGGTGACGGGTAGTCGGGGACTTGCTCGCCGGGCGGTGGCTGGTCGTAGATCGTCACCGAGCCTGCCACCTGGAACACCGGCGTGCCGTTCTCGGGCCACTCCCCGGGCAGGTAGCGCTTGCCGCCGTCCACGTAGCGGTACAGGCCCCGGCCTTCACGGAAGATCTCGTCCTGGCCCTCCGCGTCGGGATCCCACCAGATCAGGGTGGCGTCGTCGATGCCGAGGTAGTCGGTCTTGGGCCAGATGCCCTTGTCCCCGTAGGACAGCGATGGCTGGCTGATGGCCCGGGGCGTGGGCTCCGCGGCGAACAGCGCCTGACGGAAGGTCTCCGGAGTGAGGTTCGGCCCCACACCCTGGACAGCCGCGTAGAACAGGTTCACCATCGGGATGGTGACCGGCGAGCCGGTCTTGGTGGGCGGCGGCTCGCCGAAGTACCACCGGTACAGGCCGTACGAGCTGGACAGCTCCGGCGCGGTGCGCGCCGCGAGGCTGCTCACCCCGAAGGCGTGCGCCCACTGCCGCTGGTCGTAGGTGCGGGCGAACGCTGCGGTGTCGGTCAGCGCGCCGGCGGCGACCCACTCGGGGAAGTACTCCTGCGCCGTGGCGGCCCGGGTGAGGGGCTGCGGTGCGATGGGGTCGCCACTGAAGATCACCGTCGTCACCCCGGATTGCTTCAGCCTGGCGATGAGCTGGGGGGCGGAGGTCTGCAGGTCGATGGGGCTGGCGTAGGAGAGGGTCTCGGCCAGCGTCACCCCGTAGGCGCGGAGCTCCGAGCCCATGGTGTCGGCGAGCTGCTCGGAATCCGTCCCGGTGGTCAGGTACACCAGCCCGAACCGCCGCGGCTGGCTGCGCAGGGCGGGGTCGCCCGCGTACTCGGCGTCCCGCCCGGCCAGCGCCTTGCCGATGTACTCGACCAGGTGTGCTCTCCCCTGCTCGGGGTTGTTGCCCACTCCCCACACGTAGGGGGCCCGCTCGATGTACCAGTCGTCGGACTGGCCGGGGGTGCACTGGATGCACATCACCTTGCGCGCCGCCAGCTCGTCGGCGAAGGCGGAGGTGAGCAGCGGTCCTCCCAGCACGACGAACGACTGCTTCTCGGCGATGGCCACCGCGTCGGCACGCGCCGCCACCTCGTCCTCCGACGACCCCGTTCCGGTGTACACCTCGAGATCCACCTTGCGCCCGTAGGTCTCGTAGAACCGCTCGTAGAGCTCGATGAAGCCCCGCACCGTCTGCTCGGTCTGGGCGTTGGTGTCGTCCACCGCGATGGCGCTGGTGATGAAGTCGATCACCGGGTCCGTCTCCGGGGTGAGGTACAGGACCACCTTGATCGAGTCCGCGGTGACCCCCGGGGAGGTGGCACCACCGTTGTCACCCGTGAAGGGGGCGTAGCACTCCTGGGCGAAGAAGCTCGGGTAGGCCTGCCGACCCCGTGACGTGTCGCAGCGATCACCCCAGTCGATCTGATCGGTGATGCCCCGGGCCTGCGCGTCGCTCCAGCTCAGCGCGCCGGCACCGGGCTCGACACCTCCGGTCGTCGCGGTCCCGGAGGCGGTGGGCTCGGTGTCATCACCGCCCCTCGAGATCACCGCCACGGCCACGATGACCGCCACCACCACCACGATGGCAAGCAACGGTCCGTAGCGCTTCATGGCACTGGTGCGGTTCGGTGCGGTGGTCGGTTGCACGAGCTCCCCCCTTCTCGCCGGCTCCGGCGGTTCAGCGACTCCTCGCCCCTGAGCGGGCGATCACGTCGTTCGAGTCCCCCAGGTACGACGCCACGACGTCCGGGTGGGCCAGCACCTCCGGCGATAGCCCCTCCGCGATGACCCGACCCTGGTCGAGTGCGATCAGCCGGTCGGCGACCGTCGTCACCAGCGGCATGTCGTGCTCGATGACCATCAGGCTGGCCCCCAGCGTGTCACGGATCCGCACCAGGAGGGGCGCAAGTGCTTCCGCCTCCTTCTGGGCGATGCCGCTGGAGGGCTCGTCGAGCAGGATCACCGACGGCCCGTGGGCCACCAGGCAGGCGAGGTCGACCACCCGCCGGGAACCGGTCGACAGCTCCCGCACGAACTTCGATCGGAACGCTCCCAGGCCGAGCAGCTCGACGAGCTCGTCGACCCGGAGCCCCACGGCATGCTCGCTGTCCTGGAACGCCGGCATCCGCAGGGCGGCGTTGAGCGGGTCGCGCACGTCGACCCACCGATCGAGAGCGACCGCGATCGTCTCCTCCACCGTCATCGAGGGGAACAGCCGCGCGTCCTGGAAGGACCGGCCGATCCCCCTGCGGGCCCGGGCGTCGGGCCCCATCCGGGTGACGTCCCGTCCGGCCAGCAGCACCAGGCCGCTCGAAGGGCGCAGGTAGCCCGACACCAGGTCGAACAGCGTGGTCTTGCCGGCCCCGTTGGGCCCGATGATCCCGAGGATCTCGCCCGGTCGCACCTCCACGGACACCTCGTCGACGGCACGGATGCCCCCGAAGTGCACGCACAGCCCCCGTGTCTCGAGCGCCGGGAGCGAGACCGCCTGCTGGTCGCCGTCCCCGCTGATCGCGGCGAGCGTGGTGGCGGCGTCGCCGGGGATGGTCGGCACGGTGGGGATGGCCGGGCCGGCAGGAGCAGTCGCGGCAGGTGGTGCGGCCGACACCGCGGCCATCCCCGCCGCCGCACCCTCGAGGAACACCGAGCGCAGGACGTCCGGCCGGTCGAGCAGCTCGGCCGTCTCGCCGGAGAACCGGATCTCGCCCTTCTCCATGAAGTAGGCCCGCTCGGCCACGGCGAGGGCCACGTTCACCGACTGCTCGACCAGGATGATCGTGGTGCCCTGCGCCTGGATGGCTCGCACCACCTCGAGCAGCTGCTCCACGACCGCCGGCGCCAGGCCCAGGGACAGCTCGTCGATCATGAGCAGTCTGGGTCGCGACAGGAACGCCATGGCCAGGGCGAGCTGCTGCTGCTGCCCGCCGGAGAGGTTCGCGGCGGGCTCCCCCAGTCGCTCGCGCAGGACGGGGAACCGACCGAGCACCTCCGCGGTGCGCTCGGCGACGGCCGCCGGGTGGTGGCGGTCGATCCACGACGCGACCCGCAGGTTCTCCGCCACGGTCAACGACGGGAACACCCCCTGACCCCCCGGCACCATCGTGACCCCGAGCGCCGCGATCTCATCGGGGGGGACGTGGGTGATGTCGCGGCCGTCGAAGATCACCGCGCCCTTGTCGGCCTCGGTCACCCCGCAGATGGCCTTGAGCAGGGTGGACTTGCCCGCCCCGTTGGTGCCCAGTAGGGCCACCACCTCGCCCTCGTCGATCTCGAAGTCGACGTCGAAGAGCACCTGCACGTCGCCGTAGGCGACCTGGAGCTGACGCACGAGCAGCAGCTTGACCCTGCCTTGGCGGCGCTCGTAGAGGACCTCGGAGCGGGCCGCGGCCGTGGTCCACACCTGCTTGATGTCACGGTCGATGACCCGCCCCGCGGTGGAGAGGATGAGCCCGCCGGCCAGGAACACGGGGGCCATCACCATCATGCCCACCTCGATGCTGAAGGTGTCGGTGAACCACCCGATGATCGGAAGCACGACGAGGCCGGGGATCACGAACAGGGCGCCCATCGAGTACCCGAGCGAGCGGGCCCGGGGCGGGATGGCCAGCGAGAGGGCGGCGAACACCCCCGGCCCGATGATGGCCAGCGCAGCCGACAAGCCCATGTTCACCACCACCGCGACGGAGAGATACGGCGCGAGCGCGAACAACGCAGCGAGTCCCGCGGTGAAGAACGCCACGTAAGCGACGAAGCGGATCACCAGGCCGGGGTCGCGCTGGATGAGCCTGGTGCCGACCCGGGCACCCACCACCAGCCCGACGAGCTGCACGGGCTCCGCGGCGGCCGCGATCCAAGATCGCTGCACCTCGTCCAGCCCGAAGCGGGTCTCGTAGAGGATGGCAGCCAACGACGCGTAGCCGATCAGCGAGGCGGCCAGGAACGGCAGGGCCCAGAAGATCCGCCGCAGGCTCTCGATCTTCCACACCGTGCGCCAGCCCTCGGCGAAGGAGGGTGGCACCTCCTCGGTGACGACCGCTTCGGCCGACGCGCCCATGGCGGCGCGCTCCTGCTGACCACGGATCGGCTCCCGCAGGCGCAGCCCGGCCAGGACCAGGATCACCGTGGGCACCGCGAAGACCAGGAACGGCACCCGCCACCCGCCCCAGGCGGCGAGCACCCCCGCGAGCAGCGGCCCGATGAACGCCCCGATCGCGTTCGCCGCCCGGTGGAAGGAGAACACCCGGGGCCGGGCGGCGATGGGGAACCAGTCGGCGAGCAGCGAGTTGTGGGTAGGCCACACGGTGGCCAGCCCGACGCCCGAGCCGGCCCGCATCAGCACCAGCATCCACACCGCGACCGACAGGCCGGTGCCCACGGTGAACAGGGCGAACACCGAGGCCCCCACCAGCATGAGCCGCACCCGGCTCTGGCGGTCGGCGAGCCAGGCGATGGGCACCTGGAGCGCCAGCCCGAGCAGCGACGCCGCCGCCACCAGCGAGAGGATGCCGGTGTTGGTGAGCTCGAAGTGGTCACGGATGTTTGGCAGCAGCAGCCCGAAGCCGGTGCGGTCGAACTCGTCCACCATGTTGAATCCGAACAGCACCAGCAACGCGTAGACGGGCCCGTTGCCGGTGAGGTCGGTGAGCCAGTGCACCGGGTGGCGCAGCGCAGCGGCGAACCGCTGAGGCCACGGTCCGGGACCGTGGGTGGCCAGTGGCGGGACAGGGATCACGAGCCGCTCCCGGCGGGCTCACCGGTGGACACGACACCGGCCGGGTCGCGGACCAGGACCGGTCCCGCCGCGGCGCCGGGTGCGTCGGCCCGCTCCGCCGTCTGCTCCACGGCCCGCTCGGCGTGCTCGACCGGTACCCGATCCTGCCGCACGTCGGCCAACAGGCTGGGCACGACGATCCCCCGGCGCCGGGCCACCGCCCGCAACCACAGGTCGCGGAGCCGGTACACCAGCCCAGCCAAGCCGCCCGGGAAGACCATGAGCACGAACAGCACGCCGATGGCGGAGGGCAGCAGCTGCCACTGCACCGGCAGGAACCACGTGCCGCCCTGCAGGAAGAGCGCACCGAGGAAGGCCCCGGCGAGCGAGCCGAGACCACCCACCACCGCGGAGGTGAACACGGCGAAGTTGGTGCCCGGCTCGTAGAGCGCGGGGCTGTACTGCTGTTGCAGCACGGTGAGCAGGCAGCCGGCGACCGCGGCGATGCCGCCGGAGAGCGCGAACGCGGTGAGCTTGGTGCGGGTCAGGTTGACCCCGTAGGCCTGCACCGCCCGCTCGTTCTCCCGCTGGGCGAGCAGCACCCGACCGGTGCGGCTCCGGCGGATGCCCCGAGCGGCGAGCAATGCCAGCCCGAAGGTGGCGAGCGCGACGAGATACAGCGTGCGGTCGGCGGAGGTGTCGATGAAGCCGAACAGTGCCGGGCGCTCGAAGCGCCGGTCGGGTATCCAGCGGACGTGCTTGGGACTGAGCAACCAGAACGAGCTCGCGAGTGCGAAGGCGAAGGTGACCACCGCCAGGAACAGCCCGCGCAGGCGCAGCGCCGGGAGCCCGACGAGCACCGCGATGCCACCACCGGCGAGCGCGCTCGCCAGCATCGCGATCCCCAGGTCGACCCCCCAGGAGGACACCGCGAGGGCGCCCACCGCACCCCCGTAGCCCGCGATGGCCATCTGACCGAGCGAGACTTGGCCGGCCCACCCGGTGAGCACGATCACCGACAGGGCCACCAGCCCGAAGATGGCGACCGCCGCGGCCTTCCGGAGGTCCGCGCTGCCCCGATCGCCGGGCAGCCACTCGAGCCACACCGGGACGGTGACCAGCACGAGGCTCAGCACTGCCAACCCTCCCCAGCTCACGGCCCGCACCTGCGGCAGGAGTCGTAGCTCGTGGGGGATCGGTCGGATCTCGTCCGCGGCCTGCCAGCTCGACGAGCCGTCCTGCTCGGCCCGGGTGCTGCCCGTGCGCCGGGCGGCGAGCGCCACCATGACGATGGCGGCGACGATCGGGTACACGTACTCGGGGTTGCGGGGGTGGTTCCACACCACACCCTGCTCGAGGATCCCGAGGGCCACGGCCGACAGCGCGACGGCCGGCAGGTGGTCGAGCCGGCCGAGCATCAGCGCGGCCAGGGCGAAGAGCAGCGCCCCGAAGCTCGCCACCCCGAGCGCGGGGAGGCCGACCACGCCGGCCCGCAGGAACAACCCGGTGAACGAGAGCAGGGCGGAGATCGCCCACACGAGCGTCTGGAGCCGCCGGACGGGAACCCCGAGGAGGCTGGCCCGATCGGCACGCTCGGCGCTGGCCCGGATCGCCATGCCCACCGCGGTGTACCGCAGGAACAGCGCCACGACGACCAGCACCACGGGGGCGACCACCAGGGCGACGAGGTGATCGGCGGAGAACAGCAGCGGACTCACCTCGAAGCTCCAGGTGAGCGGGATCTCGATCTTGAGCGTGTTGGGCCGCTGGTCCCACAGCCGCGGCAGCAGCATGGCGATGACCCACAGCATCTGGGAGAGACCGATGGTGGCCACCGTGAGGATCAGCCGCGAGGCGCGGAAGAACCGGCGGATGATCGCCAGCTCCACCACCGCGCCCAGCACGACCGCGGCGGCCAGGCCGATGGCGGCGCCGAGGAGGTAGTTCAGCCCCGAATAGAGGATGAGGTTCGCGGCCAGCACAGCCGGTGCGAACCCGAGGTCCGACTGGGCGAAGTTCAAGATGCGGTTCGCCCGGTACACGAGCGCCATCCCCACCGCGACCAGCGCGCCGAGCAGGCCGAGCACGGCACCCACGAGGAACACCCCCGCCGGCGCGGGGAACAGGGCGAGCTGCACCGCGATGATCGCCGCGGCGGGACCGGCGGCGACCGCAGCCCGCCGCAGCATCGGCGCGTCGATCAGCTCAGCCGCAGCCATGCCCCCTTCGGCCCCCCCGACCTTGCACAGCACGTGCAACGTGCTCGCCACGCTACCCGGACTGTCCCGGGCGTGCCGGGAACGCCGGGTGCACGGCGGTCGAGCCGCTGCCGGCGCCGCAGTAGCGTGCGTTCCATGAAGGTCGACGGAGGACTCGGGCTCGCGCTCACACTCGACAACATCGTCCAGCAGGCACAGGATGGGGAAGCGGCCGGCTACGACGGCTTCTGGTCGGCGGAGACCAGCCACGACCCGTTCTTCCCGCTGCTGCTCGCCGCCGAGCACACCGAGCGCATCCAGCTCGGCACCGGCATCGCGGTGGCGTTCGCCCGCAACCCGATGATCACCGCCAACATCGGCTACGACCTGCAGGTCTACTCGAAGGGCCGGTTCCTGCTCGGCCTCGGCTCGCAGATCAAGCCCCACATCACCAAGCGCTTCTCCATGCCCTGGTCACACCCCGCCGCTCGTATGCGCGAGTTCGTCCAGGCCATGCGCGCCATCTGGGAGAGCTGGGACACCGGCGGCAAGCTCGACTTCCGAGGCGACTTCTACACCCATACGCTGATGACGCCGTTCTTCAACCCCGGTCCGAACCCCTACGGCCCACCCAAGGTGTTCCTCGCCGCCGTGGGCGAGAAGATGACCGAGGTGGTGGGCGAGGTGTGCGACGGGATGCTCTGTCACGGCTTCACCACCGAGCGCTACCTGAAGGAGGTCACGCTCCCCGCGCTCGATCGGGGCCTGGCCCGTAGTGGCCGCACCCGGGAGCAGCTCGAGCTGTCGCTGCCGGCGTTCGTGGTGACCGGCACCAACGAGGAGGAGATGGCCGCCTCTGCCAAGGGGGTCCGCCAGCAGATCGCCTTCTACGGCTCCACCCCCGCCTACCGGCCAGTGCTAGCCCTCCACGGCTGGGGTGATCTGCAGGACGAGCTGAACGCGCTGTCCAAGCAGGGAGAGTGGGTCGAGATGGGCGAGCTCATCGATGACGAGATCCTGCAGGCGTTCGCGGTGGTGGCCGAACCGGACCAGCTCGCCGCGGGCTTGCTCGCCCGCTACGGCGGATTGGTCGACCGCATCAGTTTCTACGCCCCTTACAAGGCCGCGCCGGAGACCTGGCTGCCGGTGATCGCGGCGCTCAAGGCCGGCTGAGCAGCAGCTCTCGCAGTTCGGCCACGGTCTCGACCACGTGGTCGGCGCCGGCGTCCTCGAGCTCGCTGCGGGGGCCGTAACCCCACAGAACGCCGATCGAGGCGACGCCGAGGTGCCGGGCCGCGATGACGTCGTGCTCGCGGTCACCGACCATCACCACCCCCTCCGGGGAGCGGACCCGAAGCTCCCTCAGCGCGTGCTCGATCACGTCCCGCTTGGTCTGGCGGTCGCCGGTGTAGTCGGCGCCGGCCACGAACGCGAACCACGAGGTGAGACCGAAGTGGTCGAGCACCGTCATCGCCGTGGGGGTGGGCTTGGAGGTCGCCACCGCCAGGGACGCACCGGCCCCCGTGAGCTCGGCGAGCAGCTCGGGCACCCCGTCGATGACCCGGTTCTCGAAGGCCCCCCGCTCCGCGACGTACTCCCGGTAGGCGGCGACCGCCACCGACAGGGACGGTTCCGTGAGACCGAGGTAGCGGGCGAAGCCGTCGTGTGCCGGTGGCCCGATGAGGATGTCGAGCGAGTCCCGGTCCTCGACGGTCATGCCGATCGTCGCCAGGGCCCGCTCGAGCCCGTTGAGCAGCCCCTCGCGAGGGTCGGTGAGGGTGCCGTCGAGGTCGAACAGCACCGTGTGGTAGCGCATGACCTCGCCGAGCGTACTGCCGGCGACCGCACCGGCCGCCGGCAGCTCAGTGAACCGGTTGCAGCTCCCGGCTCAGGTACTTCGCTCGACAGAGGCTGCGCTGCAACTTGCCCGAGGAGGTCTTGGGCAAGGTCCCTGGGGTGACCAGCACGATGTCGTGGGGCGGGGCGCCCACCACCTCCATCGCCCGGTGGTGGACCAGCCGGCGCAGGCCATCGGGATCGTCGGCGCGACTCTCGGCCACGACCACCATCTGCTCCTTGCCCTTGGCCCCTTCCACGCCGAAGGCGATCACGTTGCCGGCCCGGACCCCGTCGATCTCAGCCACGGCCCGCTCGACGTCCTCGGGGAAGATGTTGCGGCCCCCGATGATGATCACGTCCTTGATGCGCCCGCACAGCACCAGCTCCCCGCCGACCAGGTAGCCGAGGTCGCCGGTGCGCAGCCAGCCGTCCCGGAACATCGCCGCGGTGGCCTCCGGGTTGCGGTAGTAGCCAGGGGTCACCGACGTGCCACGGATCTCGAGCTCGCCCACCTCCCGCTCCGCGAGCGGCCGGCCGCTGTCGGGGTCGGCGATGCGGATCTCCAGCCCGGGCAGGGGCCGGCCCAGCAAGGCGAACTCCCGGGTGCCCTCAGCGGCAGGCTCCGCGGGCGCGGCGTAGCGCTCCGACTCCAGCACCCGGCGGTCCACCGCGTCGGTGCGCAGGCCGCGCATCGGTTCGGGGAAGGTGCCGCCGATGGCCAGCTCGGCCATGCCGAAGGCCGGGAAGATGGCCCCGGGACGCAGGCCGAACGGCGCTCCCGCTTCGACGAAGGCCTCCACGGTGCGAGGGTCGACCGGCTCGGCGCCGTTCAGCGCGATCCGCAGCGAGGACAGGTCGAGATCGGTGGCTCGACGCAGCGCGCGGGTGGCCAGCACCCACGAGAAGTTCGGCCCCGCGGTGACGGTGCCCCGGTGGTCGGAGATC
Source organism: Rhabdothermincola sediminis (assembly GCF_014805525.1). Taxonomy (NCBI): domain Bacteria; kingdom Bacillati; phylum Actinomycetota; class Acidimicrobiia; order Acidimicrobiales; family Iamiaceae; genus Rhabdothermincola; species Rhabdothermincola sediminis. The sequence goes on from NZ_JACFSZ010000007.1 coordinate 118,533, forward strand.
CATCGCATCCAGCGGGCCGGGGAGCCGAGGAAGTCCTGCGGCGCGCCGAGCACCAGGTCACGCCCGGTGGTCATCGGGATGCTCAGCATCCCCACCAGGCCCATGTCGTGGTAGAGGGGCAGCCAGGACACGAACACGTCGTCGTCCTGGAGCTGGCCGGCTTCGATGCAGGCGTCGAGGTTGGCGCCGAGCACCCGCTGGGGCAGCATCACCCCCTTCGGCTCGGAGGTGGAGCCGCTGGTGAACTGCAGGATCGCCAGAGCGTCGAGGTCGTCGGCCGGGCGCTGGTACGCGCCGGCCCCGAGCCGCGTGCCGACCTCGATGAGCTCGGTGAGCACCAGCGAGGGCGGATCGCCCGGCCGGGACTCCAGGTAGGGTGCGAGATCCGGGTCGATCAGCAGAAGGTCCGTGTCGGCCCGGCGCACCCGCTCGCGGGTCTGGGCGATGAACTCCTCGATGGAGGCCAACCGCATCGGCAGGGGCAGCACCACGATGGTGGCGCCCGCCAGCCAGGTGGCCTGGATGGCGGTGACCAGGGCCCGGGTGGTCGGAGCCAGGATGGCCACATGCCGCCCGGGGCCGATGCCACGGTGCTGCAGCGCCGCCGCGGAGGCCCGGGCCTCGTCGTGGAGTTGGGACCAGGGGACCGCGATCGAGGTGTCGCCGGAGACGAAGGTGACGGTCCCGCCCGAATCAGCGGCGCGCTCGAGGCGCGAGAGAAGACTCAGCATGTCGCTTCGACCAGGCCGCGCACGGGCGGGTTACGTGGTTCACACCACGAGGTTGATCAGCTTCGGTGGGCGGGCGATCACCTTCGCCGGGGAGCGTCCTGCCAGGTTGGACTGCACCTTGGGTGAGGCCAGGGCGAGCCGTTCGGCCTCCGTGGCGTCGATCCCCGCCGGCACCGCCAGGCGGTCGCGCACCTTGCCGTTGACCTGCACCACCAGCGTGACGGTGTCCACCGTGAGCTTCGACGGATCGGCCTGCGGCCATGGCTGCTCGTGGATGTGGCCGCCGCGCCGGCGCTCCCACAGCTCCGCGGTGATGTGGGGGGTCATGGGGGCCATGAGCAGCAGCAGGGTGTCGATGGCCGCATCGAGGGTCTCCCGGCGAGGCGCTCCTTCCGCCTGCACGTAGCGGTACAGCTGGTTGGTGAACTCCATGAACGCCGCCACCGCCGTGTTGTACGACCAGCGCTCGTACTCGCCGGTGACCCGGGCGATCAGGCGATGGGTCGCCTTGTCGATCTGCTCGTCGGCCTCGGTGGGCTCACGATCAGCGGGCTCGGTGGGCAACGCGGCGCCGGTGGCCAGGCGCCAGAGCCGCTGCAGGAACCGAGCGCAGCCTTCGATGCCCACCCCTTCCCAGTCGACGTCGTCCTGAGGTGGACCGACGAAGAGATGGGCGAGGCGGAGCGCGTCGGCTCCCTCGGCGTCGAGGATCTCCTCCGGCGCGACCAGGTTGCCCTTGGACTTGGACATCTTGTCGCCGCCCAGGCGGATCATCCCTTGGGTGAACAGGCGGGCGAACGGCTCGCGCAGGTCCTCGGGGGCCACACCCAGGTCGGCGAGGGCCTTGGTGAAGAACCGGGCGTACATCAGGTGCAAGATGGCGTGCTCCACCCCACCGATGTACTGGTCGACCGGCATCCACGACTCGGCCGCCTCCCGGGCGAAGGGCAGCTCGGAGTTCCAGGGGTCGGTGAAGCGCAGGAAGTACCACGACGAGTCCACGAAGGTGTCCATCGTGTCGGTCTCCCGCGTCGCCGGCCCGCCACAACGGGGGCAGGTGGTGTGGAGGAACCCCTCGTGCAGCCGCAGCGGCGACTCCCCCGTCGGCAGGAACTCGACGTCGTCGGGGGCGAGCACGGGTAGCTCGTCGTCAGGTACCGGCACGATGCCGTCCGCGTCGCAGTACACGACCGGGATGGGACACCCCCAGAAGCGCTGACGGCTCACGAGCCAGTCGCGCAACCGGTAGTTGACCTTGCGCTGGCCGATGCCCTCGCGCTCGAGCCACTCGATGCTTCGCTCGATCGCCTCCTGCTTGCCGAGACCGTCGAGCCAGTCGCTGTTGATGTGCGGACCTTCCCCCGAGTAGGCCTGCCCGTCCCAGTCATCGGGGGGTTGCACGGTGCGCACGATCGGCAGCCCGTGGACCTCGGCGAAATCCCAGTCGCGCTGGTCTTCGGCTGGGACGGCCATGATCGCCCCGGTGCCGTAGCCCATGAGCACGTAGTCCGCGAGGTACAGCGGCACCGGCCGGCCGGTGAACGGGTTGCGGACGTAGGCCCCGGTGAAGATGCCGCGCTTGGCCAGCGAGCCCTCCGACGACAGGCGATCGACCTCGCTGGTGTTGCGGGCCTCGGCCACGAACGCCTCGACCTCAGAACGCCGCTCGTCGGGCACGATCCGCTCGACGAGCGGGTGCTCGGGGGCGAGCACCGCGTAGGTCATGCCGAAACTGGTGTCGGGCCGGGTGGTGAAGACCCGCACGGTGGCGCCATCGGCGACCGGGTTGCCGTCGGCGTCGGTGACCGCCATGTCGAACTCGGCGCCCTCGGAGCGGCCGATCCAGTTGCGCTGCATCACCTTCACCCGCTCGGGCCAGTCGAGCCCGTCAAGGTCGTCGAGGAGCTGGTCGGCGTAGTCGGTGATCTTGAAGAACCACTGCTCCAGGTCACGCTTGACGACCGGGTCCCCCGAGCGCTCACAGGTGCCGTCGGCCAGCACCTGCTCGTTGGCGAGCACCGTCTGGCAGCCGGGGCACCAGTTGACCGGCGCGTTGCGGCGGTACGCCAGGCCCGCCTCGAGGAACCGCAGGAAGATCCACTGGGTGAAGCGGATGTAGGACGGGTCGTGGCTGCGCACCTCTCGGCGCCAGTCGTACACCGCACCGATCCGGTCGATCGACCGCCGCAGCTCCTCGATGCGCTCGTCGGTGAAGGGCCGAGGGTGCACGCCGGTACGGATGGCGGCGTTCTCGGCCGGCAGGCCGAAGCTGTCGAAGCCCATCGGCGAGAGCACCGCAAAGCCCTTCATCGTGCGGTACCTGACGATGAGGTCGCCGAAGGTGTAATTGCGCACGTGGCCCATGTGCGCGGCCCCACTGGGGTAGGGGTACATGCACAGCGTGTAGTAGTGCGGCCGGGGATCGTCGTTGTCGACCTCGTAGGTGCCCTGGTCACGCCAGTACGCCTGCCACTTCGCCTCGATGACCTGCGGCTCGTACGCCGCCTGGGTTGCCTCGTCCGGCCGCTCAGCCATGGGGCGATCGTACCGACGGCCCCGAGGGCACCCGAAACACGTGCGCCGCCGGTTGCTGGCGGTCCTCCTGCGTATGGGTCCGGGGGTGTGCAGAACCTGCAGCGATTTCGAACGCCGGAGGGCCACTGATAACGTGGACCTCTCACGCGGGGCTATAGCTCAGTTGGTAGAGCGCTTCCATGGCATGGAAGAGGTCAGCGGTTCGATTCCGCTTAGCTCCACTCAACAGAGCTACGGGTGCTGGGCGACGTGCTCTCGCAGGTCGGTTGCTCCCTGGGTGGCTTCGTCGCCGACGAGGGCTCCTTCGTCATCACCAGCCAGCTGCCAGCCTTCGCGAACGGCGATCCGAGATTGCGCATCGTGCGCTCAGGCCCGCGGGTGGGGTCGCGGCTCGGCGGCGGCGTCGGCCCAGTTGAGCCGAGGCACGTCGCCCCACAACCGCTCCAGCTCGTAGAACCGGCGAGCGGCGTCCACGAACACGTGCACCACGAAGTCCCCGTAGTCCATGAGCACCCACTCGAGCGCATCGAGTCCTTCGATGCGCAACGGCTTGGGCCCCCCGATCGCCGCCACCCGCTTCTCGATCTCCTCGACCAGCGCTTTCACCTGGCGGGGGTTCCGGCCACTGGTGATCACGAACCAGCTCGTGATCGAGGCGACCCGGCCGACCTCGAGGATCGCGATGTCCTCGCCCGACTTCGAGGACGCGGCGCGGGCGGCTTCCCGCACCCATCGCTCGAGCTCGTCCGGTGACACCCCCCGTGCCACCCCCGACGCCTCAGCCACCGCCACTGCCGGGAGGACGCATGGTCGTGCCACCAGGCGGATCGGCGCCCTGCCCGGCGGCGTAGTCCGCGCCGAGCACCACCGTGGCGTCGACGGCGACGTTCAAGGCGTCGCTCTTGACGACCTCCCCCACCCCGAGGGCGTCACGGAGCGCCTCGACGCCCCCGCGCAGCGCCTCGTCGTAGTAGGTGATCGTGGTGGTCTCGACATCGAAGGTGGAGGCGTTGCCAACCTTGTCGATCTGGCCGCCGCTGGCCGCGAGGAGCCTGGCAGCAGCCAAGCCATGACCCAGCCGCCCGGTGCCGTCGAGCACCCGGAGGCGCACCCGTCGACCTTCGGGCCCGGCGGGGAAGGGCACGTACTGCGAGACGAAGGACGGGACCTCCTCACGGATCGGGTCGAACACCTCGCCGCTGCCATCGGGCATCAAGAAGCGCACCACCGGCAGCGTGGCCACGACCACCTGCTTCTCCGCCAGGCCGCGCAAGAAGCGTCCGAGACCCGAGTCGACCTCGCCGGGGACGACCCCCTCGAGGTCGCGCTTGGCCGCGATGGCCTGGATCCACGCTCGCCAGAAGGCCCCGGTCCGCACCATCCGCGACAGCTCGTTCTCGCCCGGGCTCTTGGTGCCGATGTAGGTCCAGACCTGTGAGGCGGGCACGTCGATGGCCCCGCGGGGGAAGATGACCTGCCCGACGGAGCTGCCGCTCGGCGCGGTGACCGGGTCGGTGTTGGTCACGGTAAGGGGCGAGACCGGACTGGTCAGGTCGATCCACTCGCCGGGTCGGATCACCCGGATCTCCGGAACGCCCACCGCGAGGATCGCTGCCAAACCGTCCCGAACCTCATTGGCGCCCCGCAACTGGTAGACGGCGTCGAACGGCATGGTGCCCGCTCCCGGCACCGGCATGAGGGTGGTCGGCGGGAGCACGATGACCGCACCGTTCCCGTCGCTGGTGAGCGTCAGCACCGCCAGGTGATCCAGGGCGCCCCCGTCGCCCTCCACCGCGACCGCCATGACCGGGGTGGGGTCCACCGTCGCCTCCCACCCGGGCGCGGCGGGATCGGTGACCGTGACGATCTCCCGGCCCTCTCGGCTGTCGAGCACCACCCGGGCTCCGGAGACGACCAGGATCGGGATGGCGAGGATGCACGCCGCCAGCGCGGCCGGAAAGCCGTACCGCCACCAGGCGCTCGCCGCGCCTGGGCGGCCCGGCGGAGCCGGATCGGCTGGCGCGCCATGCCGACCCTCGGGCGGTTCTACTGCCGGCATCGCCGCGCTGGTGTTCTCGGCGAGCGTGTCCGCCACCTCGTCAGTGGGTGCCGTCACAGACCACTCCCCGGTGCGAACCGGCGATGGAGGACGGCGGTGTCATGGCTGTTCACGATAGATGCGACGCTCCCGGATGCAGGAAACGACCCCCGGCGGGACAAGGCCGTCGAGCGGCCGGCCGTGGGCAGCGCGCCGGCGTAGGTCGGTGCTCGAGATGTCGAGCCGGGGGATCTCGACCCGCTCGAACTCCCAGCCCGCGGGCGGAGAGGCGCTCGCCACGCCGGGCCGGTCGACGAGCACGAGGGTGGCCAGCACGGGCAGCTCATGGCAGCGATCCCACGTGAGCAGGCCAGCCGCCGCGTCGGAGCCCACGATGAGGAACCGCCGCCCCCCGGGATCCGCTGCGGCGAGCTGGGCGAGGGTGTCCACCGCGTAGGAGGGGCCGCCCCGCTCGATCTCGAGCGCGGATGCTTCGAGGCCCTCGACGTCCCGGACGAGCGCTTCCACCATGGCCAGCCGGTCGGCAGCCGGGGTCACCGGGTGGTCGGCCGATTTCTGCCACGGATCGTTGGCCACCACCAGCAGGACCCGGTCGAGGCCGAGCTCGTAGCGGACATTGACCGCGGCCACCAAGTGCCCGGTATGGGGCGGATCGAAGGTCCCGCCGAACACCCCCAGTCGCTCACCCCCGCTCGACACCGTGGCGCAGTGTACGGCCAGGGGCGATCCCGGCCGGGTCGCAGGCAGGCGCCCAATCAGGCCAGCGACACCCGGCGACGACCGCGAATCTCGATCGACCTTTTCGGTCTCCGACGCGACACTTGCCGGTGCGGGCGCCCTAGCCTGGGTGAACGCCCCAGAGCGACGGTGGCCGGTCACGCCTCCTTGCGGTGACCGAAGTCACGATCGCGGGGTGGAACATTTCGGGTAGAGGCGACGCTTACACGTGTGTCATTCCCCCGCGCCCGCCGCGGTGCTGCCGAGGCGGGTACAGCAGACACCGGGAGCTCCGCTCCCGACGGAGATCATCCATGAGTGATTCGGTAGGCCAATACCTCAACGAGATCGGCCTCGTCCCCCTCCTCACCGCGGACGAGGAGCGTGAGCTGTCCCAGATCATCGAGAAGGGGCGCGAAGCCCAGGCGCGCCTCGACGCCGGCGAGCGTGGACCTGAGTTGCAGCGTGCCGTCCGGGAGGCCGCCGCGGCGAAGGACCGCTTCATCCGGGCGAACCTGCGCCTGGTGGTGAGCGTCGCCCGCCGCTACCCGCTGCCCCCGGGCATGGAGCTGCTCGACCTCATCCAGGAGGGCAACCTCGGACTGGAGCACGCGGTCGACAAGTTCGACTGGCGGAAGGGCTTCAAGTTCTCGACCTACGCCACCTTCTGGATCCGGCAGGCCATCGGCCGGGCGCTGGACCAGAAGGCGAGCCTGGTGCGCCTCCCGGGGGACCGCTCGGCCAGCCTGCGGGCCGCCCTCCGGCAGGTGTCGGGCGATGGCGACGAGCTCGACGACGAGCACGCCCGGCTGCACCGGCTGACCACGCCCACGTCGCTCGACCGCACCATCGGCGACGACGACAGCAACGAGCTCATCGACCTGCTGCCGGACTCCAACCCCGGCCCCGAGGCCCAGGTCATCGCTCGCGCCGACGAGCAGATGGTCACCGATCTGCTCTCCGTGCTCGACGCCCGGGCCCGCTACGCGGTCGAGCAGCGCTTCGGCCTCACCGACGGCCGCAAGCGCAGCTACCGCGAGGTCGGCGAGGAGCTCGGGGTCACGGCCGAGGCTGCCCGCCGCCTCGTCAAGCGGGCGGTCAACACGGTTCGTGACCAGGCACCCGAGAACGCGTTCTTCGCTGCCTGACGACTCGCCGACCGAGCCGGCCGGGGCAGATATGACGTTGCGGCCCGGCCGGCTCGTCCGGCAACGTGGAGACCGGTGACGACCCCTGCGACCTGGACCCCGAGCAGCTGGCGGGACCTGCCTGCCATGCAGCAGCCCGACTGGCCGGACCCCGGCGCGCTCGACCACGCGGTCAAGACCATCGCGGCACTCCCACCACTGGTCTTCGCCGGTGAGGCCCGAAGCCTCACCGCTTCGCTCGCCGAGGTCGCCGGCGGCCGGGCGTTCCTGCTGCAGGCGGGCGACTGCGCCGAATCCTTTGACGCCTTCTCGGCCGACTCGATCCGCGACAAGCTGAAGGTCATCCTGCAGATGGCGGTGGTGCTGCAGTACTCGGCGGGGGTGCCGGTCGTGAAGGTGGGTCGCATCGCCGGCCAGTTCGCCAAGCCCAGGTCCGCGCCGACCGAGCGAGTCGACGGAGTCGAGCTTCCCTCGTTCCGCGGGCACATGGTGAACGACATCGCCTTCACCTCAGCCGCCCGCCAGGCCGATCCCGACCGCCTGATCACCGCGTACCACCAGTCCGCAGCCACCCTGAACCTGCTCCGGGCCTTCACCAAGGGGGGATTCGCGGACCTGTCACGGGTACACGCCTGGAACCAGGAGTTCGTGGCCTCCAGCGCGGAGGGCCGCTCCTACGAGTTCGTCGCCGACGAGATCGACCGGGCGCTGCGGTTCATGGCCGCCTGCGGCATCGACACCCAGGCGGTTCCCCAGTTGCACACCGTGGACTTCTACACCAGCCACGAGGCGCTGATCCTCGGCTACGAGGAAGCGCTCACCCGGCAGGACTCGCTCACCGGTGACTGGTACGCGTGCTCGGCGCACATGCTCTGGATCGGTGAGCGCACCCGGCAGCTCGACGGCGCGCACGTGCACTTCCTCTCCGGGGTCAGCAACCCGGTCGGCTGCAAGATCGGGCCCACCGCCACCGCCGACGAGGTGCTGGCACTGTGCGAGGCACTCAACCCGCAGCGGGTGCCGGGCCGGTTGACGCTCATCACCCGCATGGGAGCGGACAAGATCGAGTCGCAGCTCCCACCGCTGCTGCGAGCGGTGAAGGAGGCGGGCCACCCCGTGGTGTGGGCGTGCGACCCGATGCACGGCAACACCTTCACCTCACCGAGCGGACGCAAGACCCGTCACTTCGATGCGGTGCTGGCGGAGATCGCGGGCTTCTTCCGAGCGCACGAGGTCGCGCAGACCTGGCCCGGCGGGGTCCACATCGAGCTGACCGGCGAGGACGTCACCGAGTGCCTCGGGGGCGCCGACGAGATCCTCGACACCGACCTCGACACCCGCTACGAGACCATGTGCGACCCCCGGCTGAACGCCCGGCAATCGCTCGACCTGGCCTTCCAGGTGGCGGCGCTGCTCCGGCGCTGAGGGCGACCGCCGGGCGCGCCCGGCGGTCCCAGCTCCCGTGAGGCTCACGGTGTGTGCGCTGCCCAGGTACCGCGACCTGCCTGATCGAACAGTCGGCTCGGCACTCGTGCGCCCGACGGCTGGCGGCCGATTGAATGTTGACCGAACAAGTCGGGATTGATACGGTCAAATCCCGATCGGATTAGTCGGGTTTTTGCCCACCTGGGTCCTCTGCACATCACCCGCACCGGTCCAAGTTGCGCCGGCGCACCGGCGTCCGAGCTGAGGGAGCGAGATGCTGCAACGAGAGATCGACCCCGCGATGGCGGCCGATATCGCCAAGTTCGAGGAGCAGCTCGACCGCTACCTGCGTGGCGAGCTGCCCGAGGACGTGTTCCGGGTGTTCCGCCTGAACAACGGCATCTACGGCCAGCGCCAAGGCGGCCACCACCAGATGGTGCGGGTCAAGGCCCCCTACGGCGCGATCACCGCCGAGCAGCTCGACCTGTGCGCCCACATCGCCGAGGAGTACTCCCGCGGGTGGGGCCACCTCACCACCCGGCAGAACATCCAGTTCCACTTCGTGCCCCTCGAGCGGGTTCCGGCGTTGATGCGCGACCTCGCCACCGTCGGGCTCACCAGCCGGGAGGCCTGCGGCGACACGGTGCGCAACGTCCAGGGCTGCCACCTCGCTGGCGCCTGCCCCTTCGAGGTGCTCGACATCAGCCCCTGGGCCGAGGCGACGTTCCGCCACTTCCTGCGCAACCCCCTCAGCCAGCGGCTGCCCCGCAAGTTCAAGATCAACTTCTCGGGCTGCAGCACCGACTGCGGACAGGCCATGTTCAACGACGTGGGCGTCGTGGCGGTGACCCGCCGACTCGACGACGGCCGGCTCGAAGCGGGCTTCCGGGTGTACATCGCAGGTGGCCTGGGAGCGAACCCTCATCCGGCGCTGGCGCTCGAGGAGTTCACCGCCCGGGAGGACCTGCTGCCCACGATCGAGGCCTGCCTACGGGTGTTCGACCAGGCCGGCAACCGCGACAACAAGCTCCGAGCCCGCATGAAGTGGCTGATCGACACCCTCGGCTTCGAGGAGGTGCAACGGCGCATCCTCACCACCCGCAAGTTCCTGCTCGCCTCCTCGAGCTGGCCCGGCGGCATCCCCGAGGAGGTCGAGAAGCTCGGTGACGCACCCGCCGGGGCGGCGGTCGGGGTGACCCCCACGACCATCGGCCAGGGCACGCCGGTGGCCCTCCGGGGCACCCGTCCCTACGAACGGTGGGTGGACGCGAACGTGGTGCGCGGCGTGGCCAAGGGCACGGTGTCCGCCTACGCGTACGCCCGGCTGGGGGACGTGACCGCTGAGCAGTTCCGGGCGCTGGCGGCGATCGTGCGCGAGCTCGGGCTCGAGGTACGGATCACCAACCGGCAGAACTTCGTGTTCCGAGGCCTCACCGACCAGCAGCTCCCCACCCTGTTCGCCCGCCTGGAGGCGATCGGCATGGCCGAGCCGGGCGCCGAGCTGGCCCGGGACGTCGTGGCCTGCCCGGGTGCGGACACCTGCAACCTGGCGGTCACCCAGTCGAGGGGGCTGGCCGACGCTATCGGCACCGCGCTCGAGGCCGCCGGGCTGGCGGAGGTGGGCGGAATACGGATCAACATCTCCGGCTGCACCAACTCCTGTGGCCAGCACCACGCCGCCGACATCGGCTTCTCGGGCGCAGAGCGCCGGGCCCACGGCCAGGCCGCGCCCGGCTACCAGATGCTCCTCGGCGGCTACGTCGGCCAGGAGCGCATTCACTTCGGTGACCGGGCACTGCGGCTGCCGGCGAAGAACGCCCCGGAGGCCGCCGTGCGGGTGGTGAGGCGCTTCGCCGCCGAGCGTGAGGCAGGCGAGACCTTCCGGCAGTGGCTGGATCGTTCCGGGGGCGCCAAGGCCGTGGCGACCGAGCTCCAGGAGCTGGACCGCTTCCCCACCCCCGAGGAGAACCCCGATTTCTACGTCGACTACGGCGAGACCGGCCCGTACGTGGCCGAGGTCGGCGAGTCGGAATGCGCGACCTGAGGGCCCGAGAACCCGGAAGCACCAGCGCAACGAGCGGACGACCCACCCGAGAGGCCACGATGCCAGCACCCTCCGACATCCCCACCTTCACCGACGCGGAGCTCGCGGAGCTGAGCGCCGAGTTCGAACGGCTTCCCGCGTCGAAGATCATCCAGTGGGCGGTCGACCACTTCTCCCCTCACCTGGCCCTGACCGCCTCGATGACCGACGCGGTGCTCATCGACCTGGCGGTCAAGGTCGACCCGGCGATCGAGGTGGTGTTCATCGACACCGGCTACCACTTCCCCGAGACCCTGGAGACGGTCGAGCGGGTGCGGCGCCACTACGGGCTGAACCTGCGCATCATGACCGTGCCGCCGCACGACGAGGCGCTCTGGCAGGCGGACCCGGAGAACTGCTGCTCGGCGGTGAAGGTCGGCCAACTCGACCGGGCCCTGGCCGGCAAGACGGCGTGGATGTCCGGCTTGCGCCGGGCGGAGGCCGACTCCCGGGTCAACGCACCCATCGTCGCTCGGGATCTAAGGGGCTTGGTGAAGGTCAACCCGATCGCCACCTGGACCGACCACGACGTGGCCGGCTACATCGCCGATCACGGGATCATCGTGAACCCGCTGCTCGAGCGGGGCTACACCTCGATCGGCTGCATGCCGTGCACGCAGCTCCCGACCGACCCAGACGATCCTCGCTCGGGTCGCTGGGCGGGGCGGGACAAGACGGAGTGTGGCCTGCATCTCTGACAGGAGAGGCGGGCGACGAGCGCGACTTGCGGGCCCGGTCGTAGTCGTTGCAGCATACGATCGTGGCGGAAACGACCGGTGTTGGATCGACCGGTGTTGGATCGACCGGTGTTGGATCGACCGCCGAGCGGGCGGGAACCCCGGACGAGCTGGAGATTCCCACCCGGGTGCTCGTGCTGGGCATGGCCCATCACGACGGGACCATCCTCGCCTCCGAGCTCTACCCCGTGGCCGAGGCCTGCGGGCAGACCGCGGACCAGGTGCGCTCCTGCCTGCGCCGCCTGGTGGCCGAAGGCCTCTTCGTCCGCAGCGGCGAGGGCCGCGACGCAGTCTTTGCCGCCACCGACGCGGGACTGCGAGCGCTCGGGGCCTCGCTGGAGAAGGCTCGCCTGGCCTACGCCCAGGACGCGGCGGGCAAGGGCTGGGACCGCACCTGGCGCCTGATCGCCTTCGCCATCCCGGAGACCAAGCGGGCGGCGCGCGACGCTTTCCGTGACCACCTGCTCGAGTTGGGCGGCGCGGCCATCCAGAACGGCCTGTACGTCTCGCCACACCGCTGGCACGACGATGCGCTCCGCGAAGCCCGCCGGCTCGGGGTGGCCGAGCACGTGACCGCCGCGTCCACCGACGATCTGGAGATCGGCGGGGAGCGCGACCCGCGGGCCCTGGCGGCGAAGCTGTGGCCGATCGAGGAGGTGGCCGCCCGCTACGAACGCTTCATCGACATCTACGAGGGAATCCCGGAGGACCTCGAGCAGATGCGCCGCCAGCGCCGCCGGCTCACCGAAGCGGAGTTCCTCCCGGGCGCCTTGATCATCGGCATCAAATTCCAGGAGTGCTTCAACCTCGACCCGCTCTTGCCGCCTGAGCTGCTCCCCCGGCCATGGCCAGGGCGGCGCGCCCGGGAGCTGCTGGCTCGCAGCCGCCGGCTGGGCATCCTGCTGCGGGAGGAGCACAACAAGCCCCAGCTCTTCGCCCCCTGGGACGACGTCCTCGACACCATCCCGTGAACCGCCGTCGCATCGCACCCCCGGTTGCCGTGCTGGCATTGCTGGCTGTGCTCGCCGGCGGGTGCGCGGGCGGGGAACGGGCCGGCGACCAGCCCGAGGTATCCACCACCACCACCACCACCACCGACATCGCCACGCCCTCGACGGCCCCGCCGCCACCGGTGGCGGCCCCCGAGGGCGCGACGTTCACGATCCGGCCGTGGTTCGTGACCGGCGCCGGCCTGGTCCAAGGCGAAGAGCGCCTGGTGCAGGGCCCCGACGTGCTGGCCTCGACGCTCGAGCAGCTCCTCGCCGGGCCGACCGACACCGACCGCTTCTTCGGGCTGGGCAGCGGGATCTCGTCCCGGGTGCGACTCCGATCAGCGACGGTCGACGGTGACACGGTGGTGGTGGACTTCGACCGGGCCTTCGAGACCGCCGACACCCAGCCCCAGGTGGCCCAGGTGGTGTGGACCCTCACCGAGCTGCGAGGCGTGGCCAGGGTGAAGTTCCTCATCGACGGTGAGGACAACGGCGCCACCGGCGTGCGGCCCATGGGCCGCAGCGACACCCGGGTGCAGCCGGCGAGCTGAGCGAGCGCCCGGTCGGCCCGCTGGCGGTCAGTCCACCCGCCGAGCCGCGATTCGGCGGTTGGCGGCGTTGGCGCACGCGCCAGTCTGCAGATCGAAGGTCCAGCCGTGCAGGTGGCAGGTGAGCGTGCAGCCGTCCTCTCCGATCTCCCCGAACTGAGACAGATCCGCCTGGCGGTGGGGGCACCAGCGCTGCACCAGCCAGTCCCCAAGGCGGATCATCTCGTCGATCTCACCGTGGGAAGCCGCCACGGAACGCTCCAGCACGTCGACCCGCTCCGGTGAGAGGGCCTTGAGGAACGAGAACAGCTCCTCGCAGTACTCCCCCGGCCGCCAGGCCCGGAAGCGCAGCGAGAGGAACAGGTTGTTCGACAGGTCGACCACCCGGTTCTGGATGCACCACTCCAGCAGCGGGGCCGGCAGATCGAGGCGGTACTGGTACTCGGTGGTGCCGTCCCAGGGCACGATCCGCTGGTTGACGAAGTCGACCAGCACCTCCTGGTCGCCGGCGCGGATCAGCACCGCCCGGCCGATGGTGGCGCAGGTCTTCGGCGCGCGGGCCATGAGCGGCTCCCACCAGGCGGCGAGCCGGTCGGCCAGATCGGGCTGCGGTGCAGGCCAGCCCTGCTTCATCACCTCCAACCACGGCAGCCAATCGGCCTGGTAGCGCTCCAGGTAGCGCCGCTTGTCGGTGAAGATCGCCCGCACCTCGCCGTCGGGCATCGGGTGGGTCAAGGTGAGCGAGGGGGGCTCGTGGTGCACGTCGAGGGTGGTGCCGGGGATGGCCAACACTCCTCCTTCGATGCCCTCGGCGTCGAGCCGCTCGAGGAAGACCGTGGCGTCGGGGAAGATGCTGTCGGGGGCCCGGTCGAAGTCGTTGAACTCCCACAGCTCCGGGTCGAGGAAGCACGGCGGACCGGCGGAGGGCACGACGTGGCGGGCACCCGCCGCCCGGGCGTAGCCGACCGCCCGGGCGAGCTGCGCCTCACGCTTGGCCCGAGCCGCCGCCGAGCGCTCCTCCGGGGGCATCTCGTAGACCACGGGCCACCACATCGCGCCCGAGAACTGCAGGAAAACCAGGTCGATCGGCCCGAGCGAGCGGATCACCGCCACGTCGCTGGGGCGGCAGTCGTTCATGTTGAGGATGCGGGCAGTCTCGTCGGCGATCACGATGGCCGAGTCCCCGATTGGCCCGTCGGAGGGGGCGGTCTCGGCGAAGATCGCCACCTGCAAGCCGTCGAGGTCGAGCTGCTCGCCGTTCGGGCAGTGCACGACGTTGCCGAAGCCCAACTCCCGCAGGGCCTTCTCCAGATCGGGGGTGGGGAACTCCGGCAGCAGCACCGGGGTGTCCTTGTCGACCCACTCGCTGAGGAACGGGGCGTCGAAGTGGTCGTAGTGCAGGTGCGACACGTACAGGTAGTCCGGGCGGCGGAACCCTTCCTTGTCGAGGCCGTCGTTGCGGGGGAACACGAACCACGAGCCGTGGAACGCGGGCACGAACCACGGGTCGCACAGCACCGACCCGTGCTCGGTCTCCACGAACAGGCCGGCATGGCCGGTGACGGTGACACGCATCGGGGCGACCGTAGCGCCTCAGGCCAGGTTCTCGACGAATCGCTCGAGCTGGCGGAGGTTGCGACACTCGAAGGTGCCGTCGGTGTGGATGCCGTACTCCCCGACGATCGAATCGCCCGTGTTCCAGTAGGCCCGCGGCTCGGGATTGAGCCAGTACACGTGGCGGGCCTTCTTGCGCATCTCCTTGATCACCCAGGCCTGGCTGGCGTGGTAGTTGTTGCGAGCGTCGCCGAGGATCATCACCGTGGTCTTGGGCCCGATCTCCCGGCCCCAGCGGTTCCAGAACACCTCGAAGGCGTGCCCGTAGTCGGAGTGTCCGTCGACCCAGACCACGTCGGCTTCGGTGTTGACCCGGTGCACCGCCTCGCCGATGTCGTCGGTGCCCTCGAAGAAGCGGGTCACCTCGTCGATGCCGTCGATGAACACGAACGCCCGTACCTTCGAGAACTGGTTCGAGATGGCGTACACGAGCTGCAGGGTGAACCGGGCGAACGCGGCCACCGAGCCGGAGATGTCGGCGATCACGAAGATCTCGGGCTTGGCCGGCCGCGGGTACTTGAACTTCGGCTCGGCGGGCACCCCCCCGTAGCTGAGCGAGTGGCGCATGGTGTCCCGGAAGTCGAGCGGTCCTCGGCGCCCGTGCTTGCGCTTACGGGCCAGGCGGGCAGCCAGCTTGCGGGTCAGCGGGTAGATCGCCTTGCGGAGGTTGGCCATCTCCTCCCGTGAGGCGTGCATGAAATCGACGTCTTCGGGCAGCGGCTTGCGTAGGGTCTTGGCCATCGCCTCCACGCCGCGGTCGGCGACCAGGCGGCGGCGGATCTCGGCTTCGACCTCCTTCTTGAGCAGGTCGATGCGCGCCTCGAGCTCGTCGCGCTCCAGCCGTTCCTCCAGGGCGGTGAGCGGCTGGGGGGCGTCGCGGCGGGTCTGCTCCATGAGCCGCTCGAGCATGTTGTCAAGGTCGAGGTTCCGCAGGGTGCGGTACAGGTAGTAGGTGCCCCCCACCGGGCGTCCCGGTTCCATGCCCGCGTAGCGGGTCACCGCTTGCCGGGCCAGGGCCCGCACCAGCGCGTCGTCGCCGTGCAGCAGCGCCTGGTAGAGCATCTCGGCCAGTTCCTCGGGCGACAGCGCCTCGCCCCCCGCGCCCGCGAGCTGCCCCGCACCCGCCATCTCCGCCGGCCGCGCTTCCCCCTCGGGACCCTCCTCCTTGTCGGGGCGTAGGCGGTACTGGCTGCCCCGCAACGAGAAGTACACCTCGAAGACGGTCTCGAAGGCCCGCCAATGGGCGTCGTTCTTCACCAGGGTGGCGCCCAGCGCGTACTTGAACGCGGCCCGGTCCTCGAGCGGGATGTGCTTGACCGCCTCCATGGCGTCGAGGTTCTCGGTCAGGCTCACCGGCAGGCCGGCTTCGCGCAGCTCGCGGATGAAGCCTTCGAGCAGCTCGAGCATCGGCCGGCCGCTGGTGGCGGAGACGGCGACGTCGCTCACCGGATCCTCGGGCGCATCACGCTCACGGCGCCACCTTGCCGAGGGAGCGCCGGCCGCCGTCCTTGTCGTCGGTGAGCTCCTTGACCGCCTTGGCGATGTCGGTCTGGTACTTGAGCAGGATGTTGATGGTCTCGGTGGCTTCCTTCTCGGTGACCGAGTCGATGCCGAGCAGCACCAGGGTGCGGGCCCAGTCGAGGGTCTCGGACACCGAGGGTGCCTTCTTCAACTCGAGCTGGCGGATGGAGCGCACGATGCGGGCCACCTGGTCGGCGAGGTTCTCGGTGATGTCGGGCACCTTGGCCAGCACGATCTCCTTCTCCCGCTCCAGGTCGGGGTAGTCGATGTGCAGGAACAGGCAGCGGCGCTTGAGGGCTTCGGAGAGCTCCCGGGTGTTGTTCGAGGTGAGGAACACGAGCGGGATCTGGGTGGCCGCCAGGGTGCCCAGCTCAGGGATGGAGACCTGGTAGTCCGAGAGCACCTCGAGCAGGAGGGCTTCGGTCTCGATCTCGACCCGGTCGACCTCGTCGATGAGCAGCACCACCGGCTCCTCAGCCCGGATGGCCTCCAGCAGCGGGCGGGTGAGGAGGAACTCGTCGGAGAAGATGTCGGTCTCGATGTCGTTCCAGGTGGTCTCGCCCTGGGCGAGGTTGCGGTCGGCCTGGATGCGCAGCAGCTGCTTCTTGTAGTTCCACTCGTAGAGAGCCTTGGACTCGTCGAGGCCTTCGTAGCACTGCAGCCGGATGAGCCGGGCGCCGAGGATCTCGGCCACCGACTTGGCGAGCTGGGTCTTGCCGGTACCGGCGGGGCCCTCGACCAGCACCGGCTTGGCGAGCCGGTCCGCGAGGTACACGACCCCGGCAATGCCCTCATCCGCGAGGTAGTTGACTTCGCGCAGCTGCTCGCGCACGGACGCCGGCGACTCGAAGCGATAGTCCATCCTGCGAGCCTACCGGTGCTCTTGACCGCCCGGTCAAGGTAGAAGCCACCGCCCAGGAGCAGCGCCGTGGCGGGCGGGTCAGCCCCGGACCTGGCCGCTGCCCCGCACCACGTACTTGGCGGTGGTCAGCTCCCGCAGACCCATCGGCCCCCGGGCGTGCAGCTTCTGGGTGGAGATCCCGATCTCCGCGCCGAAGCCGAACTCGCCCCCGTCGACGAACCGGGTCGAGGCGTTCACCAGCACCGCCGCCGCGTCGACCTCGCGGCAGAACCGCTCCGCGGCCTCCAGCGAGCGGGTCACGATGGCTTCGCTGTGCCCCGAGCCGAACCTGGCGATGTGGTCGATCGCCGCGTCGAGATCCGGCACCACCCGCACCGCGAGCTTCAGGTCGAGGAACTCGGTGGCGTACGCCCCGTCGTCGGCCACCCCGGCGCGGGGGACCAGCGCCCGGGTCCGCTCGTCGCCGAGCAGCTCGACGCCCTCGAGTGCCTCGGCCGCCCGGGGCAGGAACGACTCGGCCACCGACTCGTGCACCAGCAGGCTCTCCGCAGCGTTGCACACCGACGGGCGTTGCATCTTGGCGTTCACCACGATGGCCAGGGCCATGTCGAGATCCGCCGACTCGTCCACGTAGACGTGGCAGTTGCCGTCACCGTCGATGACGTAGGGCACCGTGGCGTGCTCGAGGATGGACCGGATCAGCGCCGGGCCTCCCCGGGGGATGAGGCAGTCGATCGTGTCCCGCTGGCGCATGAACTCGACCGCGGCCTCGTGACTGGTGTCCTCCAGCAGCACCACGCAGTCCGGGGGCAGCCCAGCCTTGCCGATCGCCTCGCGCAGCACCGCGGTGATGGCCACGTTCGAGCCGATCGCCCCCGACGAGCCTCGCAGAAACGCGGCGTTGCCCGACTTCAGGCACAGTGCCGCCGCGTCGCTGGTCACGTTGGGCCGGTTCTCGTAGATGATGGCGATCACCCCGAGCGGCACCCGCACCCGTTCGATGCGCAGCCCGTTGGGGCGCACCCACCCGTCGAGCACCTCCCCGACGGGATCGGCCAGCGCAGCCACGTCCCGCAACCCCTCGGCCATGGACTCGACCCGGGCCTCGGTCAGGGTCAGCCGGTCGATCACCGTGGCGCTCGCACCCGAGCGGCGGGCCCGCTCCACATCGGCGGCGTTGGCCGCCAGCACGTCATTCGCCCGGGCTACCAACAGGTCGGCCGCGCTACGCAGGGCGTCGTCCTTGACCGCGGTCGCCGTCCGGGCCAGCACCCGCGACGCGGCTTTCACCCGCCGACCCAGCTCGGCGATCGTCACGCTCGACTCGTCAGGGGACGCCACGAGCAGCCAGGCTACCCGCCACTAACCTCGCCGCCGTGCGGATCGACCCCGGCCTCGACACCGCCGTGCGCGCCTTCGTCGACGAGCTCACCCCCCGGCTCGAGGCCATCGTGGCGGGGCTCGACGGCGGCGACCCCGGCACCGCCCGCCAGGACGTGACGCTCGAGGCGTACAACCTGTGCCGGGCCTTCATCGACGCCGACGGCCTGGCCACCGATGACGAGCTGTGGGCGTTGATCCAGGCGTTCTCGCCCCGGCTCGACACCCAGCTGCTGCGGGCCACTCCCGCGGACGTGCGGGAAGCGGGCCTGACCGCCGGTGCCCGCGCCTTCCTCGACGAGCCCTCCACGATGTTCGAGATCCTCCTCGGGGTGGACGCCCGCGAGGGCAGCGCGCACGCCCGCGCCTACTACGAGCGGGCGATCGCGCTGGCCCACATCGTGGCGTCGCTCGACCTGCACCCCAGCCGGGCCGAGCTGGTGGCCATAGAGGGGTTCCGGGGCATGCTCCTCGATGCCATCGCCCGGTCCCGGCCCGCACCGCAGCCCACAGTCACCGGGCCCGCAACGTCGACCCCCCGGTCCGGCAGCGAGGAGCGAGACACCGAGTCCGAGCGGAAGGAGCTGCCCCCACCCCGCCCGCTGGAGGAGCTGCTCGCCGAGCTCGACGCGCTGGTGGGCATGGACGCGGTGAAGGAGGAGGTGAAGCTGGTCGCGGCGCTGATCCAGGTCCAGAATCTGCGCCGGGCCCGCCAGCTCCCGGTACTCGAGCAGAGCCGCCATCTCGTGTTCACCGGCAACCCGGGCACCGGAAAGACCACCGTGGCCCGCCTCCTGGCCCAGATCTACCGCACGCTCGGGGTGGTGGCCCGGGGCCATCTGGTGGAGACCGACCGGGCCGGGCTGGTGGCGGGGTTCGTTGGCCAGACCGCGACCAAGGTCACCGCGGTGTTCGACCAGGCCGACGAAGGGGTGCTGCTGATCGACGAGGCGTACGCGCTGGTGCGGGGCAGCGAGCAGGACTTCGGCCGGGAGGCGATCGACACCATCGTCAAGCTGGTGGAGGACCGCCGGGATCGGATCGTGGTGATCGCGGCGGGCTACCCCGACGAGATGGACGCGTTCGTCGACGCCAACCCCGGCCTGCGATCCCGATTCCCGAAGACGATCTTCTTCCCCGACTACACCACCGGCGAGCTGGTCCAGATCTTCCAGAGCCTCTGCGACCGCTCCCATTACCGGCCCGACGAGGAGGCACTCGACGCGGTGCGAGCGTGGCTCGACGCCCAGCCCCGGGTGAAGGGCTTCGGTAACGGCCGGCTGGTGCGCAACCTGTTCGAAGCAGCCGTGGCTCGCCAGGCCACCCGGGTGGTGGCGATCGACCAACCCACCGACGACCAGCTCGTCGGGCTGGTCGCCGCGGACATCCCCGCGATCGGTGAAGGCCCCGGCACCGCGGGCCCGACTGCTGGGCGGGCGCCGTGAAGCGGGTCGCCGCCCTCCTCGCCGCGGCAGGCATGATCGCGGCTGCGATGCTGGTGCGCGGCTGGCTCGACCAGCGCGACCAGCCCGGCGGGGGGGGCAGCCCGGCGTCGGGGGACCAGCTCACGCTGGTGTGCGTCACCGAGCTGGAGGCGGTGTGCGTCCAACTCGCCCGCAACCAACCGGGCATCCAGGTCCGCACCGAAGACGTGGCCACCACCATCGCCTCCCTCAGCGCAAGCGACGCCGACGCCTCCGCGGTCGACGGCTGGCTCACCTTCGCCCCGTTCCCGGAGCTGGTGGACGAGCAGCGGGCCCGGGCCGGGTTGCAGCCGATCCTGGCCGACCCGACCGCGCCGCTGGCCCGCTCCCCACTGGTGATGGCGGTGTGGAACGACCGGCGAGCCGTGCTGGAGACGGCCTGCCCGGCCGGTGGGATCACCTGGCGATGCGTCGGCGAGCTGGCGGGGCGACCGTGGGTGGACCTCGGTGGGGGCGCGGCGTGGGGGGCGGTGAAGCCCGGCCAGCCCACGCCGGACCGCACCGCGGCCGGCTGGCTGGCCCTCGCGCAGGCGGCGGGGTCGTGGTTCGGCCGCACCGACTTCGCGGCCAACGACTTCCAGGACCCGGCGTTCCGCCGGTGGTTCGAGCAGCTCGAACGAGGCGTGCCGTCCTACCCTCCCCCACCTCGCACCGCGCTCGAGGAGATGCTGTCCAAGGGCCCCGCCACCTTCGACATGGCCGCAAGCACCGAAGCGGCGGCCGCGGGGCCGATCGCGCGCAGCCGCGTCAACGACCAACTCTCGATCATCTACCCTTCCCCTCTGTCCACCGCGGACGTCGTGCTGGCGCCGGTGGCCGGATCGGACGGGGAGGCGCGGTTGCGCAGGTTGGTCGAATCACATGACGCCGCCGACGCTTTGACGGGTCAAGGCTGGCGTGTCGATGGGCAGCCGCCCGCCGGAGGCGTACCCGGCGAGCCGCCCCTGCCTCCCGACAGCGGGCTGCCCCGGGCTGGGGTGCTCCAGGCCCTGCGCACCCTGTGGATCGAGGTCATCCGGTGAGCGGAACCCTGCGCCGGCTGATCGGGCTCGCGATCGTGGCGCTGCTCGCCGCGTCATGCGCGTCGACCACGTCGACCGATCAGGCCGACAGCGGGCTCGGCAACCCCGGGGACTGCCTGGTGATCGACATGGCGGTCTCCCCGGAGAAGATCGACCTGCTCACGAGCCTGGCGCAGACCTTCAACCAATCCAAGATCAAGGTTGGCGACACTTGCATCTTCGTCAACCCGAAGAGCAAGGCGTCGGGCGGCGCGATGCAGGCCCTGGCCAACGGCTGGAACGAGAAGAGCGACGGGCCGCTACCGGTCGTGTGGTCGCCGGCGTCGAGCGCCTGGGGCGCGATCCTCGACCAGCGGCGGGCCGAAGCGGGCCAGCCGCCGATGGCCAACCAGGGCACGCCGTTCATGAACACGCCGTTGGTGATCGCCATGCCCCGGCCGATGGCGGAGGCGCTGGGCTGGCCCGACACGCCGATCGGCTGGTCCGACATCCTCCAGCTCGCCCGCAGCGCGCAAGGCTGGGCGGCCTACGGGCACCCCGAGTGGGGCACGTTCAAGCTGGGCAAGACCAACCCCAACTTCTCTACCAGCGGGCTGTCCGCGCTGATCGCGCAGAACTACGCCGCCACCGGCAAGACCCGGGACCTCACCGTCGAGGATCTCGCCACCCGGGACGTGGTGGCCTTCAACAGCTCGGTGGAGTCGTCGGTGGTGCACTACGGCGACACCACGCTGACCTTCCTCAACAACTGGTACCGGGCCGACCAGGAGGGCACCGGACTCCAGTACGTCTCGGCGGCTGCGGTGGAGGAGAAGTCGGTCATCGACTACAACGCCGGCAACCCCGACGGGGTGCTCGATCCGGGTGAGGAGCTGCGACCCCCGCGAGTGCCGCTGGTGGCCATCTACCCGAAGGAAGGCACCCTCTACTCGGACAACCCGTTCTTCATCCTCGACGCCCCCTGGGTCACCGAAGCCCACCGCGAGGGGGCCAAGGCCTTCCAGGACTTCGTGCAGCAGCCGGAGAACCAACGGCGGGTGCTGGAATACAACTTCCGGCCAGGCAACCCCGAGGTGCCGATCGAGGCGCCGATCGTGGCCAGCAACGGGGTCGACGCGAACCAGCCGCAGACCCTGCTGCAGACCCCGCAGCCCGCGGTGATGGTGGAGCTGCTCCGCCGCTGGGGCGAGCAACGCAAGGGCGCTCGGGTGCTGCTGGTGGTCGACGTATCGGGCTCGATGAAGGACCGCGCCACCCGCGATACCGCCGACACCAAGCTCGACCTGGCGAAAGCGGCCGCGCTCGGCTCGCTGGAGGAGTTCAAGAGCAGCGACCTGGTAGGCCTGCGGGAGTTCTCCACCGGTCTCGGGGACGGCACGGCGTTCTGGAACGACCTGGTGCCGATTGGGCCGATGTCCCAGAACAAGCGGGCGCTGGAGCAACGCATCGAGGGCCTCTTCCCCACCAACGGGACCCCGCTCTACGACGTGGTCCTCGACTCGTTCCGGACGATGTACGACCAGTACGACCCGAGCCTGATCAACGCGGTGGTGCTGCTCACCGACGGCAAGAACGACGACGGCAACGTCACCGACGACGCCGCGCAGCTCGAGCGGACCGTGAGCGAGCTGCGGCGACTGAGCCAGGGCGAGCTGGGGCGCCCGATCCGGGTGTTCACCATCGCCTACGGCAACGACGCCGACCTGAGCGTGCTCAAGCAGATCGCCGAGGCGACCAACGCCGCCGCGTACAACGCGAGTGACCCGAAGAGCATCAACAAGGTTTTCACCGCGGTCGTCAGCAACTTCTGAGATCTCCGAGCGTCGCTGGCCGGACCGGCGCTGCGCCGCCGCCGGGCACCCACGCCCTAACGTCTTCGTCGTATGGCCCGCCTGAAGCTGCGCGACCGCTTCTTCACCCCGCCGGTAGCCCGGGCGATGACCTCCCCCGCGGGCATCCTGCTGGCGGGTGCCGGGGTGGCCGCGGGGATCCTGGTGGGACTTCCGGCGGCCGGGGCCGCGGCGCTGGGCGCGGCCGCGTGGGCGGCCCGGGTGGCGGTGGCCGTGCCCCGCAACCCGCGCCCGGAGCGCATCGATCCCTTCACCCTCCAGGACCCGTGGCGCCAGTTCGTCCGCGAGGCCCTCCAGTCCCGCAACCAGTTCGCACAGGCGGTTCGCCAGGCCCGGGGCGGGCCGCTGCGGGATCGGCTGGCGGAGATCGGCGAGCGGTTGGGCACGGGGGTCGAGGAGTCGTGGCGGATCGCGCGGGCCGGCCAGGCGCTCACCGACGCCCGCCGCAGCATCGACGTCGCCCAGGCCGGCGCGCAGCTCATCGAGCTGCACGACACCCGCAACCGCAGCCGCCAGGCGGACCGCACGCTCGACGAGACCATCCAGGCGTTGGAGGCCCAGATCGACACCGCTCGCCGGATGGACGAGGTGATCGAGCAGACCCGGGCCCGGCTGCGGCTGCTCGACGCTCGCCTGGACGAAGCGGTGACCCGGGCGATCGAGCTGTCGGCGCGGGCCGAGCGGGTGGACGAGCTGGGCGGGCTCGGCCAGGACGTCGACTCGCTGGTCAACGAGCTGGAGGCGCTCCGGCTGGGGCTGGCCGAGACCGATGAGGCGGGCGGGGGGCAAGGACTCGCCGCGCCCGGGTCGGCGTGAGCGACCACGAGCCCGACCGGGTCCGCTCGTCGGGTGGCCTGCTGCGCTCCAGCGTGCTGGTGGCGGCCGGCACGGGGCTCAGCCGGGTGACCGGGCTGCTGCGCATCATGGCCATCGCCTACGCGCTCGGTACCCGGGTGCTCGCCGACGCGTACAACCTGGCCAACACCACCCCGAACGTGGTCTACGACCTGGTGCTCGGCGGGATCCTGGCGGCGACGCTGGTGCCGGTCATCGTGGACCGCAATGAGCACGACGACCGTTCGGGGGTGGACGCGCTGGCCACCGTCGTCACCATCGCCCTCGTGGCGGTGACCGTGCTGGCCACCGCGGCCTCACCGCTGATCATCCGCCTCTACACCCTGGACCTGCCTGCCGAGGAGGCGCAGCGCCAGGCGTCGCTGGCCGTGCCGCTGCTGGTGATGTTCATGCCCCAGGTGCTCTTTTACGGCCTGACCACGTTGTGGACCGCGCTGTTGAACGCCCGGCGCTCTTTCGCCGTGCCGGCGTTCGCCCCGGTGCTCAACAACGTGGTGGTGATCGCGCTGTTCCTGGCGCTGCCTCGCCTGGCGGGCGGCAAGCCGACCCTCGAGCAGGTGCGCGACGACCCAGGGCTGCTGGTATTGGTGGGGATCGGCACCACCGCGGGCATCGTGGCCATGACGCTGGTGCTGTGGCCGGCGATGCGCCGGGCGGGCATCCGGCTGCGCTGGAACCCCGACTGGCGCAACCCGGCGGTGTCGACCGTGGCCCGCCTGTCAGGATGGACGCTGGGCTACGTGGCCGCGAACCAGGTGGTGTTCTTCGCGGTGCTGACCTTGGCGAACGGCACCGGCGAGGGCGCAGTGTCCGCCTACACGTACGCGTGGCTGTTCGTGCAGCTCCCCTACGGGCTGTTCACGGTGTCGATCATGACCACCTTCACCCCCGAGCTGGCGACGCACGCCAGCCGCGGCGACCTGCCGGCGTTCCGGTCCCGATTCGCGCAGGGGCTCCGCCTGGGCTTGTTGGTGATCCTGCCCGCGGCGGCGGCCTACCTGGTGCTGGCCACCCCGATCGTGGGGTTCCTGCTCCAGCGGGGCTCGTTCACCGAAGCGTCGACCGAGCTGACGGCCTCGGCACTGGTGTGGTTCGCCGCGGGCCTGCCGGGGTTCGCGGTGTTCCTCTACACGATGCGCGGCTTCTATGCCTTTCGCGACACTCGTACCCCGTTCCTGCTGAACCTGGGCGAGAACGTGCTGCAGGTGGGGCTAGCGGTCGTGCTGGTGCGCACGTTCGGGTTGCCGGGGGTGATCTCGGCGTTCGCCCTGGCGTACAGCGCCGCCGCGGTCGCGGCGCTAGCGGTGCTCGCCCGGCGGGCCGGCCCGGTGGGCGTCGACGGACTGTGGGCGGCGGTGGTCCGCCAGGGGGTGGCGGCGGCGGCCATGGCCGCGGCGATGGTCGCGGTGATCCGGGTGGTGACCCCGGGCGGCAGCGGCGAGTACGTGACCCAGGCGTTGGTGGGGGGAGCCGCCGGGGGGCTCACCTATCTGGGGGTGCTGGCGTTGGTGCGCTCCGACGACCTGCGGGCGCTGCGGGCGCTCGGCGCCCGGATCGGCACCAGGCCCGACTCGACGACCATGCCCTAGGCTTGACCCATGCTCAAGTCTCTGAAGCGCTGGTGGAAGTACCTCACCGCCAAGCTCAACCTGGCCTTCAACGAGAAGGCCGACCCCAAGGTGCAGCTCGAGCAGGCCATCACCGAAGCCCAGGAGCAGCACCGCCGGCTGAAGGAGCAGGCAGCGAACGTCATCGCCAACCAGAAGCAGGCCGAGATGCGGCTCAACCGCTCGATGGAGGAGTTCGAGCGGTTGAACGCCAACGCTCGCCAGGCGGTGCTGATGGCCGAGGAGGCCCGCCGGGCCGGTGACGAGAAGAAGGCCGCCGAGTACACGCAGGCCGCGGAGTCCTTCGCCAACCGGCTGATCGCAGTGGAGCGCGAGGTGGAGGACACCAAGACGCTGGTGCTCGGGGCCACGCAGGCGTCCGAGCAGGCCAAAGCGGCGGTACAGCAGAACGCGGCGGCGCTGCAGAAGAAGCTGGCGGAGCGCCAGAAGCTGCTCTCGCAGCTCGACCAGGCGAAGATGCAGGAAGAGATGAACAAGGCCATGGCCACGCTCAGCGAGACCGTCGGCCAGGATGTGCCCACCTTCGCCGAGGTACAACAGAAGATCGAGGCCCGCTACGCGAAGGCGAAGGGCATGGCGGAGCTGACCGGCGAGTCGGTCGAGGCTCGCATGCTGGAGGTGGAGCAGGCGTCGCTGAACACTGAGGCGCAAGCCCGCCTGGCGCAGATCCGCGCCGAGCTGGGTCTGGCGCCGGCGAGCGGCGAGGAGCTGTTGAAGGAGGCCGAGCAGCTCCAGCAGGCCGAGGCGGCTGCTCCCACGCCGGCGGCGGACCCGGCCGAGCCGTCCGGAGCGGGAGGCTCGTGACGGCACCCTGATGGCATGAGGGCAGCGGTTGTCCTCCTGCCATCACGGTTCGAGCGCAGATCTCCGCCACCGCCAGGTCGAGCGAGCCCCCATCGCGCCGGGCGCCACCGGCGGATCACCGGTCGGCGGGGTGTTCGAGTCGAAGGCCTGGGAAGCGAGCGAACCCCCGGTCGGAGGTCACCCACACCACGCCCTGCTCGATGGCGATCGCCGCCAGGTAGGCATCGGGGATGTCGTTGCCGCGCAACGAGAGCCGCTGGCAGAGCTCCTGGAAGATCGATCGGTGCCGCTCGCCCGGATCGACCGTGACCACCGCCGGCGACGCGTGCAGGGCATCGAGGAACCGCAAGGCGAGCTCGACCGGCGTGGGTTCGCGGAACACCCGGGGATGGGTGACGACACGCAGGTAGCCCGCTGAGACCACACCGGGCACGCCGAGCGGCTCCCGTCCCCGGCGCGCGGCGTCGAGCCACGCTCGCACGGTGTCGTGATGAGGTGCTTCGGGGCGGTGGGCATCGACGAGGACGTTGACGTCAACGCAGCGCATCGAAATCGCGATCCGCGTCCATGAGGTCGCGCAAGGAACGACTGTCGGCGAGGTCCACGCCGGGCATCGTGCCGCTGCCGCCGAAGGTCGGCAGCTCGGGGATCTCCCGGGTGGTCCCGCCCGGTCGGCGCAACGCGAGCCGGAGTGCGTCCTCGATCAGCTCGCCGACGGTCTGCCCGCGTCGCGCGGCGTCGGCCTTGGCTCGGCGGTACAGATCATCGTCGATCCGGATCGTCGTCCGCATGACGACATCTTAGCATCACCGATATGCATCTTGTCATCAGACTGGCTGACGACGAGGTGATCCGGCAGGCTGGGACACTCGGGTCGACAACGGGTGATCGGATGACCGCACAATGGGCACCCCCCACGGAGGCCCACCGAGCCGCTCCCCTGCCAGGGTCAAAAACCGATAGCCCCAATCTCCACCAGGCCCCGGGCGGTTCACATAGCCGGTGCGGTTCCCGTTCGCGTCAGACACCGCCTCCAAGCAACCTGCACGGTTGTAAACGAAATCCACCGCACCCTCATCAGCGGTACCTGGCGCAGTGGTCAGGCTCAAGGCAGCATCACCAGGTCGTCGCGGTGCACGACATGGCGGGGGCTGCCCTCCGGCAGCTCCGCGGTGCGGCGGCCAGCGATCTCCTTGGCGGTGGCCGCGTCCACCCGCACCAGGCCCTTGGCGAACACCCGCCCGTCCGCCGACGCGATCTCCACCGCGTCGTCCTCGTCGAAATCCCCGTGCACCGCCCGCACCCCGGCCGCCAGCAACGACGCCTTGCCCCCGAGCAGCGCCGCCCGAGCACCGTCGTCCACCACCAGGGTGCCCGACGAGCCCACCGCGAAGGCGATCCACAGCTTCCGGGCCGCCAGCTTGCGATCGTGGGGCACCACCACCGTGCCCACACCCGGCGCCCCCGCCACCGCGTCGGCCAGCACGTGCTCGCGGCGGGCATCGGCGATCACGGTGCGCACCCCTGACCACGAGGCGATCTTCGCCGCC
This sequence comes from Rhabdothermincola sediminis, assembly GCF_014805525.1. Taxonomy (NCBI): domain Bacteria; kingdom Bacillati; phylum Actinomycetota; class Acidimicrobiia; order Acidimicrobiales; family Iamiaceae; genus Rhabdothermincola; species Rhabdothermincola sediminis. The sequence continues at coordinate 146,078 of NZ_JACFSZ010000007.1, forward strand.
GCCAGCTTGGTGGCCATGCCCCCGCTACCCCGCACCGTCCCCGGGCCGCCGGCCACCGCCTCCAGCTCGTGGTCGACCTCCACGATCTCCTCGATCAACGAGGCAGCCGAGTCCAGGCGGGGATCGGCGGTGAGCACTCCCGGGGTGTCGGTGAGCAGCACCAGCGCCTCCGCGTCCACCAGGTGGGCCACCAGCGCAGCCAGCCGGTCGTTGTCCCCGAAGCGGATCTCGTCGTCGGCGATGGCGTCGTTCTCGTTCACCACCGGCACCACACCCAGCTCCAGCAGCCGGGCCAGCGTCCCCCGGGCCTGCAGGTACTGGCGGCGCTCCATGAAATCGAGCGGCGCGATCAGCACCTGGCCGGCCACCACGCCGTGCCCGCCCAGCTCCTCGCCATACACCTGCATCAGGCGGCTCTGGCCCACCGCGGCCACCGCCTGCAACGTCACCGCGTCCCGCGGCCGCTTCGACCCTCCCAGACCGAGCGCCGGCAGACCCGCGGCGATCGCGCCCGAAGACACCACCACAACCTGGTGACCGGCACGCCGCAGCTCGGCCACCTCCCCGCACAGCTTCCGGATGGCCTCCCGGGCGATGTCGCCCTCGTCGTCGGTGATCGACGACGTGCCGATCTTCGCCACCACGATCACCGCTCAGCCCTCCGGATCGAAGTCGAACGACAGCTCCCCGATGTGGACCGTGTCGCCCTCCCGGGCCCCCGCCCGCACCAATGCCCGGTCCACCCCCAGGCGCCGGAGCCGGCGCTGCGCCACGTCCAGAGCGTCGGGGTTCGTGAGATCCGACAGGGCGACCGCTCGCTCGGCCTGGCGGCCCACCACCCGGAAGCTGCCGTCGGCCTCGCGCTCCACCATGACTCCCTCCGCCACCGGCCGGTGCACGACGAAGCCTTCCACGGGCAGCGGTTCGGCCTCCCGGGCCGACCGCACCGCATCGGCCATCCGCCCCACGAGCACCGCCAGACCCTCGCCGGTCACCGCGGACATCCGCAACTCGACCACACCCTCGCCCGCCCCTGCCTCTTCGCCCCCCGTTCCGCCGGGGGCTGCCGGGGCGAGGTCCGCCCGGGAGCCGACCACGACCCGGGGCCGGGCCAACAGCTCCGGCTGGTAGCGGCCCAGCTCGTCCAGCAGCACCCGGAGCTGGTCGGCCGGCGCCAGCGTCCCGTCGGGGCCACCCGCCAGATCCACCAACACCACGAGCACCCGCGCCCGCTCGATGTGGCGCAGGAAGCGATGCCCGAGCCCTCGCCCCTCGCTCGCACCCTCGATGAGCCCGGGGATGTCGGCCACCACGAACTCGAACCCGTCGTCCATCCGCACCACCCCCAGGTGCGGCTCCAGGGTGGTGAACGGGTAGTCGGCGATCTTCGGCTTGGCGGCGGAGATCCGCGAGATCAGCGTGCTCTTGCCCACGTTCGGCAGGCCCACGAGGGCCACGTCGGCCATGAGCTTGAGCTCCAGGCGCAGCCAGCGCTCCTCACCCCGCTCGCCCTGCTCGGCGAACGACGGCGCCCGGCGTCGGTTGGAGAGGAACCGGGCGTTGCCCTTGCCACCCCGGCCACCCGCCGCCGCCAGGTACCGGTCGCCGGCGTGGACCAGGTCGGCGAGCACCGTGCCGTCGCGGTCGAGCACCACCGTGCCCTCGGGCACCGGGACCTCGAGATCCGCGCCGCTCGCGCCGTGGCGGCGCTTGCCCTGGCCGTGCGCGCCGTTCGCGGCCCGGCGGTGGGGGTGGTCCTTGAACGCCAGCAACGAGGCCACGTTGCGGTCGGCCACCAGCCACACGTCACCGCCGTGGCCGCCGTCGCCGCCGTCGGGGCCGCCACGGGGAACGTGCGCCTCCCGGCGGAACGACACACAACCCGCACCGCCGTCGCCGCCCCGCACGTTGATCTGGCACTCGTCGACGAACCCCGACACACCCCAAAGCCTACGGCCGGGGGCGCGCCTCGCCGGGCGAGGGGCCGCTCAGCGCACGAGCCGGACCGGATTGCCCTTGATCGACACCCCCCAGGTCGTGCGATCGGTCGGTGCGTCGCCCACCGTGTAGCGGATCTTCCACCACGTCCGAGAGCCGTACACGGCGGCGAAGTCCGAGGGGAGCTGCACCGTCAGCCGCAGCGTGCGGTCGGAGTACTTCGAGGTGGACACCCGGTAGGGTCCGGGCTGCGGGTTCCAGGACTGGGCCGGTGAACCGGCCTGGTTGCCCCACAGGTCGAGCGAGGTGGTGGGCACGGTGCTCCGCCACCCACCGGTCGGGGCGGCGTCGCCGCCCGGGCAGCCCCCGCTCACCGGTTCGGTCCCGTCGTAGCAGAGCACCTGCCAGTCGAACGCCGCCGGGTTGCCGTTGGGGTCGAGCACCTCGAGCGTGCGGGAGCCCTCACCGGGATCGAACAGGTCGATCTGGAGCTCCTTGCCCTGGTGCTCGGCTTCGACCTGCGCCAAGTGGAAGGTCGCGGAGGTACCGCTGAGGTTGGCGTACACGCCCATGTTGTCGATGCCGAACACGTTCGGGCAGTTCGCCGCCGGCAGGGTGCCTGGCTTCCCGTTCACGGGGTCGGTGGGATCGCTGGTGCAGGGCTCCCAGGCGCCGCCGCCCACATTGGCGCGCAGCGCGAACGAGTTGGAGCCGTGCCGGGTGTTCGTATCCCCGGCGGTGTCGGTCAAGATCTGCACGTAGTACGTGCCGGGGGTGGGGTTGGCGATGCTGTAGAGCTGCCGCCAGGCGCCACGGTAACCGCCGCTGCCGCACGTCCCGCTGCTGTCCCCGCCCGCAATGGGGACCGTGTTCAGCACCGTGGCGTCCGGCGGGTACGGATTGTCGTTGTTGCGGATCACGTAGATGGTCCGGAACACCGCGGTGGAATCGATCGAGCTGCTGCTGCACGCCGCCGCGTCGTAGACCTCGATGGAGATCGCCTCGCCGCTGTAGCCGACCGGCACCTTGATGCCGTAGAAGTAGCCGCGGGGGTCGTACTCGGCATTGTTCTGCACGATGCTGTTGATCGCGCACCGGAACGACCCGGCGCTACCGCCGACCGGGCGCGGGTTGGAGGTCTGCTGGGTGTAGTTGCGGGTGGTGCGGGCCATGATCCGGTCGCCGTTCTCCTTGCTGGCGCACTGCCCGCTGATCGCCAGCCAGAACCCGGGCCGGTTGGCGGGGGTGTCGATCACCGACGGCAGGATGCCCGACAGGTCACCGGTGCCGAGGAAGTTCCGGGGGCTACCCATCTTGACCGCTTCGATGTAGCGGGCCGTTGCCGCTCGCTCGACCCACACGTCGTTGCTGCGCAGCGGGGTGGTGAGGTACTGGGACACCTTCGGATCGTGGATGGTCACGATCAGCTCATTGTTCTGCACGCCGCCCCGCCGGACGTCGACCGTGATGCCGTTCACCCCGTGGGGGAACCCGTTCTGCGCCGCCACCTCGCGGGCCCGGAACCTGGCAGCAGACTCGTCCGGCAGGTACACCACGCCCGCCAGCGCAGCCGCGTCGGCCGCACGCTGGATCTGCGCAGCACGCGCGTACCAGGCCCCGAGGTCGACCGCCAGGCCGGTGACCCCGAGCAGGGGGATGATGAGCAGCGCAGTGAGGGCGAGGACGTAGCCACGCTCGCCACGGATGCGCCGGCGACGCGGCGGCCACGTGCACAGGGGGACACGGCGGGGATCGTTCACCGGCTCACACCTCCTCACGTTGGTCATGTCACTGGCTCCTCACTGGCAGACCGGGTCACCCGCCGCACACGGCTCCACCTGGAACACCGCCTTGCGAGCGATCGTGACCTTGGAGCGATGGAGCAGGTTGGTCACCGGCTCGTACTCCACCTCGACGTACACGCCCAAGAAGTCCGGAGGGATGTTCCGACGGCGGGTGCTCGGGCACCAGTTCACGTCCCAGCCCCCGGCGCACGACGGGCGGGTGATGCTGGTCGAGGGGAACCCGACCGTCGGGTTGGACTGCACCATCTGCGCTTGCACGTACACGTTGCATCGGACGCTCGAGGTGGAGACCCCGTGCGCGCTGGCGGCCGGTGTGGTCGAGGCGGTGAGGCACGCCGGTGGCACCGCTCCGTTGGAGGCGGTGGACCGGTACACGACGATCTTCTTGACCTCAGCCTTGTTGAGCTTGGAGAGCGACGAATCCAGCGAGCGGAGGATCTCGTAGTCCGCGAAGCCGTTGGTGGCCATGCTGGCCCCCACTCGGGCGGCGGTCTGCACCGACCGCTCCAGGTGGTTCGCGTCCTGGTAGAGCATCCCGAACTCCATCGTGCCCAGCACGAGCATCACGATGAGCGGCAACGCCAGGGCCGCCTCCACGATCACCGCGCCGCCGTCACCCCGCAGACGCCGCGTCCCGGTTCGACCGGTCGCCCGGGCGTTCACTTGATGCCCCCCGGCTCGAGGCGGACGATCGCGGCCTGCTCGACCGTGAATTCCTTGCCGAAGATGCCGGTCATCAGCGGCACCTTGGCCTTGATGTACACGCCGAGGTACTCGATGTCACCGATGGTGGGCCCGTTCTTGCGGGTCAGCGGGTTCCAGTAGCAGGCCGGGCTCCCGGGCGTCTGGGAGCAGTCGAAGTACCGGTAGCCGTCGGGGAGCGCGAGCTGGTTCAGCGCGATCTTCGGGTTGTAGATGTTGCAGGACCCTTCGCGCCGGCCGGAGATCACCCCGTTGGCGGTGCTGGTCTTGCATGCCTTGGGAACCTGATCCAGCGGGGCGCCGGAGCTGGGTGGGCCGGCGTCGAAGATCACGATGCGGTCCAGATCGTCGACGTTGAGCGACGACGTGGACTGCAGCGCCGCTCGGAGGATGAAGTAGTCGGCCGTCGCCGTGGCCGAGGCCGGGTTGGTCGGGTCGATCTTGGCCGTGTCGGGCCCGAGCGCGCCGCCGATGCGCGCCCCGTCCGCCACGGCATCACCGAGGGTCAAGTAGTCGCGGAACAGCGGGCCGAACTCGAGGATGCCGAAGATCAGCAGCAGCACGACCGGGGCCACGAAAGCGGACTCCGTGAGCGCCGTGCCCCGATCGCCACGGCAGCGCCGAGGCGCCGGGCAGGACGGGGCGCGCCGAGCCGAGCGGATCATGGGCGGTAGAACTCCAGGGGCATCGGCAGGGTGCCCGCCGGCGGCACCGACTCGACCGACTGCACGCTCAGCTCGATGCGGGTCACGTCGGTGTAGGGCACGTCGTAGCGCAGCTCGCAGCGCCCGTTGGCAGCGGTGGTGCACTCGACGAGGAACACCTGGCCTGTGGGTGGGTTGAGGATCCGGACCGCGCCGACCACCCGTGCCCCGGCGACGGGGTCACCGCCCGAGGTCAACTGGATCTCCGCCCGGGCGTACCACAGCGAGGGGCTGACCCGCACCGTGCCACTCGATACCCACGCACCGTCGGTGGGTGGGATCGTGGTCGTGGTCGTCGGCGGCAGCGTGGTGGTCGTGGTACTGGTGGTCGACGAGGTCACCGTGACGGTCGGGGGCACGGTGGTGCTCGGTGGTGCGGTGGTCGTGGTGGTCGGCCGGGACTCCCGATAGTTGCAGCTCGGGGGTGGGGGCCGAGTGGACACACAGTCGGCTTGGTTGTTGACCTCGGCGGTGGTGGCCCTGGTGAGGTACTCGAAGGCCCCGACACTCCCAGCCACGAAGACCGCGAAGATCAGCGCATACTCGGCGGCTGCGGCTCCCGCGTCGCGCCAGGAGCGCCTGTGGCCTCGATCCACCCGCACGCGGTCACCTCCCCTCGCGCCCCGACCGGTTACGACATGGAAACACGTCGCTCGGCCTACTCCTATGGTTCGATCGACCCATCTCCCATCGGGAGATCCGGGCGATAGCTTTAGTCATTGATACCACGCACGGTCGCTCTCCGAAAGGGCGCCCTCACGTTGCGTGCTTCCGGCGATCCTCGGTCGCGGTCCGAGAAGCTGTCCCTGGGCCTGCGTACGGTGGATCGCGATGGAAGCCCTGGTCACACACGCCAGCCCACCGACCCCGCAGACCCAGCGCTGGGCCCGAACGCATCGCGGCTTCGGGGCCGGTGAGCCCCTCCGGTTCGCCCACGACCCACGTTGTGTGACATCCGTCACTCCTCTCGCCCAGCCCTGCGGGCGTGAGCAGCGGGAACACGAGGAGCGCCTGTGCCTCGCCACGGGTGCCACCTTGGCGACCGGAGCCGGGCGTCGGGCCGTGGAGGAAGAACCCGACCCCCTGCGCACCTGCTTCGAGCGAGACCGCGACCGGATCCTCCACAGCCAGGCCTTCCGCCGGCTGGCCGGCAAGACGCAGGTGTTCGTGTTCCCCCGCGATCACCAGCGCACCCGGCTCACACACGCGCTCGAAGTGGCCCAGGTGGCCACCGCCATCGCACGCGCCTGCCGTCTCAACGTCGCCCTCACCGAGGCCATCGCCCTGGCACACGACTGCGGCCACGGTCCGGGCGGCCACGCCAGCGAGGAAGCCCTGTCGGTGTTCCTTCCCGGGGGCTACGACCACGCGGTGTTCGGCGCCGACGTGGTGCTCCGCCCGCTCAACCTCTGCGAGGAGACCCTCGACGGCGTCCGGAACCACTCATGGTCACGGCCCGCGCCCGCCACCCCGGAGGGCGAGGTGGTGAGCTGGGCGGATCGCATCGCCTACCTCTGCCACGACTTCGAGGACGCCGTCCACGCGGGCATCGTCCAGCCCGGCGAGCTCCCCGACGTCGTCCGCGAGGCCTGCGGCGCCGATCGCAGCCGGCAGATCTCGGTGCTCATCCAGCGGATGATCGACACCATCACCACCACCGGCCGGATCGGCCTCGACCACGAGCACGCCGACGTCCTCGCAGCCTTCCGGGCCTTCAACCACGAGCGCATCTACCTGCGGCCCGCGTCGATCGCGCAGGCTCGAACGGTGATCGACATGCTCCGAGCCCTGGTGGAGCACTACGGCGCGCACCCCGAGCTGCTGCCCGCGAGCGCCGACGCCACGAGCACGATCGAAGCGGCGGTCACCTACGTGGGAGGCATGACTGACCGCTTCGCGTGCGAGCAGGCGATGCGCCTCCTCGGCTGGACCGTCGATCGGTTACCTCGTGGGTTCGACGTCGCCGGCTAGGACAGCCCGCCCGCCACCACCGGCGACGATCGAGGGCGGGACTATCTGTCGAGGGATGCTCAGACCGGCAGGACGTCGACGAGCTTGCGACCGCGCCGCTGGCCGAACTTCACCTTGCCCGCCGAGGTGGCGAACAGGGTGTCGTCGCCGCCACGGCCGACGTTCTCACCCGGGTGGATGCGGGTGCCGCGCTGGCGCACGATGATCGTGCCCGCGGTGACCACCTCACCGTCGAAGCGCTTGACCCCGAGGCGCTTGCTCTGCGAATCGCGTCCGTTGCGGGTGGAGCCCCCACCCTTGGTCTTGGACATCGTCAGCCCTTCTTGATGCTGGTGATCTCGATGGTGTGGTAGCCCTGCCGGTGACCCCAGCGGCGGCGCTGGTTCGCCTTGGCCTTGTAGGTGAACCCGTCGATCTTCGGGCCTTTCACCTCACCCAGGATACGGGCGGTGACCGCGGCACCGGCGAGGTCCGCCGGGGTGGCGAGCACGGTGTCGCCGTCGACCACGAGCACCGGGGTGAGCTGGATCTCGGGCGTCTCGGCATCGAGGCGCTCGACCTCGAGGCGCTGGCCCTCCTCGACCTTGTACTGCTTGCCCCCGGTCTTGATCACGGCGTACATAGGGGCACCAGGCTACCGGGCGAGCGCGGCACCGACCAAGCCCACCGGAGTAGGAACCTCCCCTACTCGAGGAGGGCCTGTTCTATCAACACCCCCCGGCCGTCGCATTTGGGACACAACGACGAGAAGGACTCCAGCAGCCCCTCACCGATGCGCTTGCGGGTCATCTCCACCAGACCGAGCTCGGAGATGTCGAACACCTGGGTGCGGGTCTTGTCGCGGGCCAGCGCGTCGCGGAACACCCGGATGACCTCGTCGCGGTTCTCGCGGACCTCCATGTCGATGAAGTCGATCACGATGATGCCGCCGATGTCCCGGAGCCGGAGCTGCTTGGCGATCTCCACCGCCGCCTCCAGGTTGTTCTTGTAGACCGTCTCCTCCAGGCTCGAGGTGCCCACGTTCTTGCCGGTGTTGACGTCGATGACCGTGAGGGCCTCGGTGTGCTCGATGATCAGCGAGCCGCCCGACGGCAGCCACACCTTCCGATCGAGCGCCTTGTGCAGCTGCTCGTGCACGTGGTAGCGCTCGAAGACCGACAGCGGTTCGCTCGCCTTGTCGTAGTACTGCACGCGGTCTGCCAGCGCCGGTGAGATCGACGCCACGTAGTCGCGCACGTCCTGGTAGAGGGCCTCGTCGTCGATGACCACCCCCCGGTAGTCGTCGTTGAACTCCTCCCGGATCACACGCACCGCCATGTCGGGCTCCCGGTACAGCAGGGCGGGCGCCTGGGCCGTGCGGGCCAGCTTGTCGATCTGCTCCCACTGGTCGAGCAGGCGGAGCACGTCGGCTTCGATCTCCTCCCGGGTCACCCCCTCGGCGGCGGTGCGCACGATCAACCCGTGCTGCACGGGCTTCACCCGGTCGAGGATCTGCCGCAGCCGCTTGCGCTCCTCGTCGGCCAGGCGTTTCGAGATGCCATAGGTGGAGCTGTTCGGGATCAGCACCACGAAGCGCCCGGGCAGCGACACCTCCTGGGTGAGCCGCGCCCCCTTGTGCGCGATCGGGTTCTTGGTCACCTGGCACACGATCGTCTGCTTGGGGCGGAGGAGCTGCTCGATGCGTGGCGGGCCCTTCTCCTCGATGTCCTCGGCGTCGTACTGGACATCACCCCGGTAGAGGACCGCGTTCTTCGGGGTGCCGATGTCCACGAACGCCGCCTCCATGCCCGGCAGCACGTTCTGGACCTTGCCCAGGTAGATGTTGCCGTGGATCTGCGAGACGTCGTCGGCCGGCCGCGAGACGTAGTGCTCGATGAGGTTGCGGCCCTCCAGCACCGCGATTTGGGTCGCCTGCGGCCGCACGCTCACCACCATCAGGTAGCGACCCACCGGGCGCCCCTTGCGCTCCCGCCCCCGGCGCCGCTCCAGGTCGGCCTCGTCCAGCTCCACCGGCCCACCACCGACGATCGCCTCCACGGGCTTGACCACTGGGGCCGCGCCGTTGCCACCGCCCCGCCCGCGCCCCCCTCGCCGGCGGCGGGGCTTGGGCTTGGGCTCGGGCTCCTCAACCGGCGGTACCACCGGAGCCGGTCGCGTGTCGCCGATCCGGGGCTTGCGCACCAGTGCCCGCTCCGCGGCTTCGGGGGACTTGGGCCGCCCCTCCATCGTCCGCTCCGGCAACTCGTCGGGCATCCGGCTGCGCTCCGCGGCCTTCGACGGCCCCGCGGCCCGGCGGGCCTCGGCGGGGACACGACCACCGGAGCCGGGCCCCTCCCCTCGGGGCTTCGCCGCCGGTGCCTCGCTGGCGGCACCGGCGCTCTCGGACCGCCCGCCGCCACTCCGCCCTTTCCCACCACGGGAACCGCGCCGACGGCGCGGCGCGGTGCGGTCGCCGGTCTCAGACGGCCGAGCGGCCGTGGCGCTCGGGCTCTCGGGAGCCGGGTTGCCGCTCGCGGGGTCGGCGGCCGGCAGGGTCTGTCCCGCCGGCGGTGGCCCACCCGCTGCAGGCTCCCCGTCGTGGTTGACGGCTGGGTCGGTCATCGATGCGTTCCTTCCTCACAACGCACGCACCTCGGCATGCGCAGGCGACGTCGCGTCCGAAGCGGCCAGGGGCTCGCGCTTGGCGCCGTCGTCGCTGATCCACTGGTGAGTCCGGCACACCCGGCCACCGACCTCGATCGGATCGGGATGGGGTGGGTCGAACAGGGCCACGAGCTCCGCGGGACGCACCCCGCGCGGCTGGGTGGCGAGCTCGGCTTCGAGCACCGTCAGGCCATCGCTGGCCGCCTCGACGGTGAGGTCGAGCAGGGCGGGTCGCAGGTCGTCGGTGACCGGTTGACCCTTGCGCTCGCGGGTCACGACCAGGCTCGGCGCATCGAGGAGCCGTCGCACCTGGTCGCCGGCGTGAGCCGCCGGGACCCCCGGCAGCTCCATGCGCCAGGTACAGCTCGTGACCGCTTGCTGGAGCGACGTCGCTCCTGGGGGAAGCTCCTCCAGCGCATCGACACGGAGCCCGGGAGGGAGCAGGTGGGAGAGCTGCTCGGGGAGCAGCGAAAGATCGACCCCGGCCGCTTCCGGCTCGGCCAGGTCGATGTCGAGATACTCGGCCGTGGACTCGTACCCGGTGGACAGCGCCAGGCCGAAGTGCACTCGCGGCCGGGGTGCGAACCCTTCCGTGCGGGCCACGGGCAGTCCGGCCCGCCGGACGGTGCGCTCCCAGATGCGAGCGACGTCCCGATGACTGGTGAAGCGGATCTTGCCCAACTTGCTGAAACGGAGGCGGATCCTCACCAGCGCGCCACCTCCACCGGGCGCCCCGGCAGCAAGGCGACCGGCACCTCGCCTCCGGGGGGCAGGTCCTGCCAGGTGCCCTGACTCCCGCCGGCCGGCGGGACGGCGGAGGCGACGATGTGCTCGATCGAGTAGCCGGTGCAGGCGCCGCAGTCGTAGCACGGCGTCCACCGGCAATCGGGGAGGCCCACCTCGGCGAGGGCATCACGCCAGTCCTGCCAGAGGAAGTCCTGGTGCAGACCCGCGGACAGGTGCTGCCAGGGGAGCACCTCGTGCTCGTCACGGTGGCGATGCACGTACCAGTCGATATCCAGGCCGTGCGCCGCCATCGTGTCGACCCAGAGGTCGTGGTCGAAGCGCTCCGACCACTCCTGGAAGGTGCCACCCTTGCGCCACACCGTCTCGATCACCGGGCCCAAGCGACGATCACCACGGCTTGCGAGCCCCTCGATCAGCGACGCCCGCGGGTCGTGCCACTTGAGCTGCACCCCCCGCTCGCGCTTGGTCGCGTCGCGCAGCAGCCCGATCTTACGGCGAAGCTCAGTCACGGTGTTCTGACCGAACCACTGGAACGGCGTGAACGGCTTCGGCACGAATCCGCCCACCGAGACCGTGGCCGACGCCTGCTTGGTGTGGGCCCGGCCGATCTGCACCACGTTGCGGGCCAACTCGGCGATACCGAGCGTGTCGGCGTCGGTCTCCGTGGGCAGCCCGGTGAGGAAGTACAACTTCACCCGTCGCCACCCCTGCGAGTACGCACTCTCGACCGCCGCGTAGAGGTCCTCGTCACGGATCAACTTGTTGATCACCCGGCGCATCCGCCAAGTGCCGGCCTCGGGCGCGAAGGTGAGGCCGGTGCGCTTGGAGCGCTGGATCTCCGAGGCGATGCCGACGGTGAACGCGTCGACCCGCAGGCTCGGCAACGACACCGACACGGGCTGGCCACCGGGCGCGTCGTCGATCACCCCACGTACCAGGTCCTCGATGCCGCTGTAGTCCGCGGTGGACAGCGAGGTGAGGGCCACCTCGTCGTACCCGCTGCGGCGCAGGCCGTCCGCCACCATCGTCCGCACCTGCTCCGCGGGGCGCTCCCGGACCGGGCGGGTGATCATCCCGGCTTGGCAGAAGCGGCAGCCCCGGGTGCAGCCCCGGAACACCTCGACGTTGAGACGGTCGTGCACCACTTCGGTCAGCGGCACGAGCTGGCGCTTCGGGTATGGCCAGTCGGCCAGATCGGCCACCGTGCGCTTCTCGACCCGCTCGGGCACATCGGGATACCTCGGCGTGATGGCGACCAGGTCACGGCCGTCATAGGTGACCTCGTACATCGAGGGCACGTACACCCCCGGCACCTTGGCCAGTTCGCGCAGCACGTGCTCGCGGGATCCCTCGGTGCGGCCCGAGGCCTTCCAGGCCCCGACGACCTCGGTGAGCTCCCCCACGACCTCCTCGCCGTCGCCGAGCACCACCGCATCAAGGAAGTCGGCGAGTGGCTCGGGGTTGTAGGTGCAGTGCCCACCGGCGACCACGAGGGGATGCTCCGGACGGCGGTCGGTGGCACGGACCGGCACGCCGGCCAGATCGATGCAGTTGAGGACGTTCGTGTAGACGAGCTCGGCGGAGAGGTTGAACGCCAGCAGGTCGAACTCCCCGGCGGGTCGGTGCGAGTCGACCGAGAACAGCGGGAGCCCGCGAGCGCGCAACAGCTCCTCGAGGTCGACCCACGGGGCGTAGGTCCGTTCGGCCACGGCGTCGGCCCGCTCGTTGAGGATCTCGTAGAGGATCTGCAGGCCCTGGTTCGGCAGGCCGATCTCGTAGGTGTCGGGATAGACGAGCAGCCACGAGACCTTTCCGGGCCCGTGCTCGGGCCGGATCGCGCCGTCCTCCAGACCGATGTAGCGGGCGGGCTTTTGGACCTTGGCCAGCAGGGGTTCGAGCTGTGGCCACAGATCGTTCATGTGCACCACAGCCTACCGGACGGGCCCACCCCCAGCGGCCCGGCTCCCCCACCCGGCTCCCCCACCCGGCTCCCCCACCCGGCTCCCCCTGCCCGCGACCGCCTCTTCCCGTTCTGTTCATCGATCCGCGGTTCGAGACCGCGGATCGATGAACAGAACGAGAAGGATGGGGACTCGGCGGGCCGAGACCGGGGCTCGGGCGGGCCGGGACCGGGGCTCAGCGGAAGCGGCGCATGTGGACGTTCAGCACCAGCCCGAGTGATGCGAAGGTCGTCAACGTCGAGGACCCCCCGTAGGACAGCAACGGCAGGGGGATGCCGGTGACGGGCATGATCCCCATGGCCATGCCCACGTTCTCGAAGACCTGGAAGGCCAGCATCGACAGCACCCCGACGCACAGCAGAGTGCCGAGCAGGTCACGCGAAAGCTGCGCGGTCCGCCAGATCCGCCACATCACGACCCCGTAGAGCCCGAGCACCGTCGCCGCGCCGGCGAAGCCGAGCTCCTCCCCCACGGCGGTGAAGATGAAATCGGTCTGCTGCTCGGGAACAAACTGCAACTGCGTCTGGCGACCATCGAACAGCCCCTCCCCGGTGAGCCCGCCGCTGGCGACCGCGATCTGGCTCTGGGTGACGTTGTAGGTGGTCCCCTGCGTGTCCCGGCCGGGGTCGAGGAACGCGGTGAGACGGTCCTTCTGGTACTGCTTGAGCACGTTCGAGTTCAGGATGCCCACCACGCCGATGAGCCCCACGAGGGTCAGCGCCACGATGTAGCGGAGCCGCAGGCCCGCCACGAGCAGCATCCCGAGCACGATCGACACCAGCACCAGCACCGTGCCCAGGTCCGGCTGCAGCAGGATCAGCGCCATCGGCGCCCCCGACACCCCGAGCAGCACTGCAAGGCGCCGCAGGTCGATATCGCCGGCCCACATGGCGAGTACCGCGGCGAGGGTGAGGATCAGCACCGCCTTGGCGAACTCGGCCGGCTGCACCTGGAACGCCCCGAACCCGAACCACGCCTGGGCTCCCTTCGACTGCTGTCCGAGCGGCGAGAGCACCCCGAGCAGGCCGAGCATCATGGCGCCGTAGAGCGTCCACGCCCAGTCACGCAGACGCCGGTAGTCGACCAGGGTGACCACCACCATCACCGCTGCCCCGATGGTGACGAACAGAGCTTGGCGCACCAGGAACGAACGATCGGGTGGATCGGTCGGGCCACGGGTGGCGCTGTACACCATGAGTACGCCCGTCGCCGCGAGAGCGGCCACCGACACGACCAACACGACGTCCACATGGCGCCACGGCGCGGACAGATCACGGCGGCTCCGATCGGCGCGAGGCCGTGCGACCGACGGGGCGAGGGACGGCACCACCGCTACTCGGAACCCCCGCTGATCTCGGACGGGTCGGTCAACCGCTGCCCGGACACCAGCTCGAGCAGGCCGCGCACCACCGGCGCGGCGGCCTCGGCCCCGAACCCGGACTCCTCGAGAATCGCGACCATCGAGTACCGGGGGGCGTCGACGGGGGCGAACGCTGCGAACCACGACGAGTCGGCCTTGCCCTTGACCTCTGCCGTGCCGGTCTTGGAGGCCACCGGGAAGGCGGCCTGGTCGAAGCCCCGGAACGGAGCGTAGGCGGTGCCCTTCGGATCCGCGGTCACCCCCCGCAACCCTTGGATGATCGGGTCGCGGATCTCGGGCGGGAGCGGCACCTGGTGCTCGACCACCGGCTCGATCACCCGCACCACCCCGCCCGGGTCAACCGGATCGTTCGGTGACCGCAGCACCCGAGCCACCACGTTCGGCTGGTAGATCGTCCCCCCGTTCGCCAGCGCGGCGTACACGTTGGCGAGCTGCAACGGCGTTACGAGCACGTCGCCCTGGCCGATGGACATGTTGATGTTGTCCCCCGGGTACCAGGTCGGATCGCCGATCGCCTGCTCCTCGGGAGGAAGGGACTCCCAGATCTTGCGCTTCCACTCCGGTGTGGGGATGTTGCCCGCGCGCTCGTCCACCAGCGGGATGCCGGTCGGTTGGCCCAACCCGAACGCGTAGGCGGCATCCTGCATGGCCAGCTCGCCGTAGACATCGCGCTCCCGGTAGAAGCGGTGGCCGAGCCAGTAGTAGAAGACGTCGCTCGACACGGTGAGCGACCGGGCCACGTTGACCGGCCCGGCTGCGGACGGGCTGCCGAACACTCGGTCGCCGGCATCGTAGGAACCCCGATCGTTGTAGGTGGTCGTCCGGTCGATCAGGCCATGCGAGAGGGCGGCATAGGCGGTGATGGGCTTGAAGGTGGAGCCCGGGGCGTACTGGCCCTGGATGGCCCGGTTGATGAACGGGTTCTCCGACACCGCCCCACCGGTGAGCTGGTCGTAGCGGGTCTGGCTGATGCCGTTCACGAACTCCTCGGGGTTGTACGTCGGCACGGAGGCCATCGCCACCACATCGCCGTTGTTGGGGTCGAGCACGACCACCGCGCCCGCCGGCGCGGCCCGTAGCCGGCCGTCCCGGGTGCGCCCGCCCCGGATCGAGTCGAGCTTGTCCCGCAGCGCCTGCTCAGCGAAGCGCTGCACGTCCAGATCGACCGTCAGCTGGATGTCATGGCCCGGGACCGGTGGCTGCTCGTCGATGGTGCGCACCACCCGGTTCTGGGCGTCGACCTCCACCGTCTTGATGCCTGGACGCCCCCGCAGATCGTCCTCGTAGCTGCGCTCCACACCGTTCTTCCCGATGTTCGAGTCGGGCTGATACGGCTTGTCGTTCGGCTTGGGGCTCTCCGGCGTGCCCTGCTTGTCGGCCAGCTCCTTCGCCGAGATGCGGCCCACGTAGCCCAGCAGATGCGCGGCGGTCTCGCCGTAGGGGTAGGCGCGCACCGATTCCCGGCGCACACCAACCGAGGGGAACTCGTCTGCTCGCTCACTCAGATAGAGGAACAGCTCCTCGGGCACATCGATCGCCACCGGCACCGGCTGCAGGGGGTTGTACTGCTTGTCACCGAGGCGCCGTTCGATGGTGGACACCTTCGTGGGGACCCCAAAGCGGGTCAGGGTCTCGGCGAGGCGACGCTTGAGCGCCGCGCTGTCGGGGACTGCCTGCAGGTCGTGCGGGTTCACGGTGACCACCAGCGAGGTCCGGTTGTCAACGATGACCCGACCCTTGGCATCGAGGATCCGGCCACGGGGGGCCTCCTCGGCGATGGTGCGCACCCGGTTGGCCTGCGCCTCCACCTGGTACTCGGGCGCGGCCATGACCTGCAGGTACCACAGGCGGGCGAACAAGGTCCCGATGAGGGACACCACGACCACACCGAGGATGCTCAGGCGAAGGCGGGGAGACTCGCGGTCCATCAGCGGAACCAGTCCATCAGATCGGGCCCGTCACCTCGTCGCGGGCCGCAAGCCCGGTTGATCGTCCCAGGCCCACGCCACGACCGGCCGGACCAGCGGGTACAGGAGCAGGTTGGTCCCCGCCACCACGATCATCACGACCGGGAGACGTGCGGTGACCGCGCTCACCTGGCCCACCACCTCGGCGACCACGGCGTAGAGACCGACGCCGCCCGCGCTGGCCATGGCCGCGAGCATCGCGGGGAGCACCCGGCCGGTGCGCAACACGCTGCCCTGGAGCCGGCCAGCTCCGAAGCCCACCAGGCAGTAGACGAGCGCCGAGAGGCCGAGCGGGGTCTGCACCAGCAGGTCGAGCACCAAGCCGGAGAAGAACCCGATCACCGCCCCCCGGTCGGGCCCGCCGGTCATCCCTGCCACCACGGCCACCAGGAGGAACAGGTCCGCTGACACGTCAGCCACCCGCAGCTGCGAGAACAGGCCGCGCTGGAGCACCGCGGCGGTCAGCAGCAACAGCCCGAAGCGGGCCGCGCTCTTCATGGCTGGGTCGGCTCCCACAACACCACGGTCACGAACGACAGATCCGACTGGCGGGCCAGCATGTCGACAGCCAGCTCGCGCTGCAGCGATCCCTTGCCGTCACCCACCTCCGCCACCGTGCCGATCGGGATGCCCTGCGGGAACGTGGAGCCCGCCACGCCGCTGGTGACGAGGATCTGACCCGGGAGCACGACCCGATCGACGTCGACCGTGGCGCTCAGCCGGGTCCCGTCCCCCCGACCGCGGGCCACCCCCAGGACGTTCGTGCCCACGACGCTGAAGCCGACGGAGAAGTTGCCGCCTGACAGGAGGTCCACCACGGCCCGGTCACCGGAGACGCGCACCACCCGCCCGATGAGCCCTTGGCCGGTCACCACCGGCATTCCCCGACGCACCCCCGCGTTCTCTCCCCGGTCGATCTCGATGGTGCGGTCGAAGTTCGACACCGCACCCGAGATGACCCGCGCCCGGGCGGTGGGGAGGTCGCCGACGAACTGGATGTCGGCCTGCTCGAGCAGCTGGCGCAGCGATTGCTTGGCCACCTCGCCGCTGGTGATCTGCCCTTCGAGCTCGTCGACCCGCTGGCGCAGCTCCTCGTTCTCCTTCGCCAACTCGTCGTAGGAGAAGGCCCCGTTCCAGGCGTTGCGTACCGGTTCGAAGGTGTCGGAGGCGAAGGAGCCGACAGGCTCGAACGCGGAGAGCACCGCAGAGCGGGCCCGGTCGAGCGGTTCGAAGCCCCGGAAGTCGAGGGTGAGCAGGGTGATGGAGGTGAGGATGAGCAGCAGGAGCGTCAAACGGGAGCGCCCGGTGCGCCGGGAGACAGCCACGGCGGCCGCTCCGTCAGCCGCTCACGTTGGCCGAGAACAGCACGCCCTTCAGGGCTTCGAACTCCTCGAGTGACTGTCCGGAACCGATCGCCACCGCGTACAGCGGATTGGGGGCGATGACGATGGGCATGCCCGTCTCGTGCTCGAGCCGGGCGTCGATGCCGTTGAGCAGCGCGCCGCCTCCGGCGAGGACGATGCCCTGTTCCATGATGTCGGCAGCCAGCTCCGGCGGGGTCTTGTCGAGGGTGACCTTGACCGCGTCGACGATCGCCGATACGGGCTCCTCGAGGGCGTCGCGGATCTCCTCGGTCGAGGTGACGATGGTCTTCGGGAGCCCGGTCAGCAGGTCACGGCCGCGGATCTCGGCGTGGAGCTCCTGCTCGAGCGGCCAGGCGGAGCCCAGTGCCATCTTCACCTCTTCGGCCGTGCGCTCGCCCACCGCCAGGCTGTACTCCTTCTTGATGAAGTTGATGATGGCCTCGTCGAGCTCATCGCCGCCCACGCGGATCGACTGGCTGGTCACCACCCCACCGAGGGAGATCACTGCGACCTCGGTGGTGCCGCCCCCGATGTCGACGATCATGTTGCCGGTCGGCTCCTGGACAGGCAGACCCGAGCCGATCGCGGCGGCCATTGGCTCTTCGATGATGTAGGCAGGCTTGCGGGCGCCGGCGAACTCCGCAGCCTCCTGCACCGCACGCTGCTCGACCGGCGTGATGCCAGAAGGCACCGCGATCACCATGCGGGGCTTGGCCCACTTGGAGCGGTGCACCTTCTGGATGAAGTAGCGCAGCATCTTCTCGCAGTAGTCGAAATCCGCGATGACGCCGTCCTTCAGCGGGCGGATGGCCCGGATGTGGGCAGGGGTGCGACCGATCATGCGCTTGGCCTCGGCTCCCACCGCCACCGGCCGACCGTCGTTCACGTTGACCGCGACGACAGACGGCTCGTTCAGGACGATGCCTTCCCCGCGTACGTAGATCAGCGTGTTGGCCGTACCGAGGTCGACGGCCATGTCGCGACCCACGAAGGATGACAGCGACGACAGGACTTGTGCGGCCATTGGTTCCGCTCTGGCTCCGGGAAGAGGCGGGCGAGGTGTGATCGCAGGCTAGGCCAGATTGCCCACCGTTGCCCGGTGGGCCCCGGGCCCTTCTCAACTTGTCAGCCTACCCCTCTGTAACGTGATCGCAACAGTGTCGCCGCCCGGGCCGGGAAGGCCGCACGCCGTGGGGTATCCGGTGGCGGAGGCCCGGCTCGCCTGGATCAGCCCAGCCCAGGGAACCAGATGCCGATCTCACGGGCTGCGGACTCGGCCGAGTCCGACCCGTGGATGAGGTTCTCGGTGAACAGGATCCCGAGATCGCCCCGGATGGTGCCGGGCGCAGCTTCGCGGGGGTTCGTGGCCCCCATCATCGTGCGCACCACCTGCCAGGTGTCCTCCGGACCCTCGACGACCATCACCACGGCCGGGCTGCGGGTGATGAACTCGATCAGCTCACCGTAGAAGGGCTTCTCCGCATGCTCGGCGTAGTGACGGGCAGCGGTCTCCTCGTCGACCTGGCGCAGCTCCATGGCCACGATCTTCAGGTTCCGTCGCTCGAAGCGGCTGATGATCTCACCGACGAGACCACGCTCGACGGCGTCGGGCTTGCAGATGACGAGGGTGCGATCCATGAGCGCAGCAGGCTAGGCGTACGCCGGCCGGCCGGTCGAACCGCCCTTCCCCAGGCCACCCCACCCCAGCCCCGACGCCACCCCACCCCAGCCCCGACGCCACCCCACCCCAGCCGCGCAACCGGCCTGTCGAACGCGTGCCTCAGCACGCGTTTGACAGGCCGAAACGCAACAGGGGCGGACGACCCCGACCCCAACCCGGCCGCCACCTCGCAACCGGCAGGTCGAACGCGTGCCGCAGCACGCGTTCGACCTGCCAGAACGCGATCCCGAAAAGCGTGGGGTCGAGCGGGCGGGGTCAGCGGGTGAGGTGGGCTCGGGCCGCACCGGCCACGTAGATCGAGCCCGTCACCAGGACCACATCGTCCTCGCTGGCGATCGCGAGCGCACGGCTCACCGCCGCCTCGACGCCGGCCACGACCTCCACGTCGAGACCAGCGAAACGCTCCCGTGCAACCTCCGCGATGACCTCGGCGGGCACCGCCCGAGGCGAGGGCGCCGTGCACGCGATCAGCACGTCCGCTCGCCCGGCGTCGAGCGCCTCGAGCATCGCCCCGACGTCACGCTCCGCCAGCATGCCGACCACGAGGATGCGCCGGCCACCGACGTCGAACTCGTCGTTCATGGTGTCGGCGAGCGCGGAGGCGCCGTCGGGGTTGTGGGCGCCATCGACGATCACCAGCGGGAGGTGGCCCAGCACCTCGAAGCGGCCGGGCGCCCTCAGCCCCGCGAACGCGGCCCGCACCACCTCTGCATCGAGCGCCCGAGCGAAGAACGCCTCGGCGGCCGTCACCGCCAGCGCGGCGTTGTCGGCCTGGTGCCGGCCGTGCAGGGGTACGAACACGTCCTCGATGACCCCACCCGGGGTGCGGAGGTCGAGCAAGCGGCCACCGACCGCCACCCGGTCCTGCTCGACGTCGAAGTCCTCGCCCCGGACCCAGGTCCCTACGTGCGGCTCGCGCTCGAAGATCTCCCGCAGCTCCGGTTCGGTCTCGCCCAGCACAAGGAACGACCCCGGCTTGATGATGCCGGCCTTCTCGGACGCGATCGCGGCCCGCCAATCCCCCACCCCGTCGGTGTGGTCGAAGCCGATGTTGGTGATCACCGCCACGTCGGCGTCGACGACGTTGGTCGCATCGAAGCGCCCGAGCAACCCCACCTCCACCACCGCGACGTCGATTGCGCTGTGGGCGAACCACGAGAGTGCCGCCGCGGTGAGCAACTCGAAGTACGACGGCGTGACCCCCGCCAGCGGCTCGAGCTCGGCGATGTCGGTGATCAGTGCGGCGAAGTCGTGGTCGGAGATCGGCTCCAGGTTCCACATCAGCCGTTCGTTGATGCGCTCGAGGTGCGGGCTGCTGTAGGTACCGACCGACAACCCGTGCTCCACCAGCAGCGCCGAGACCATCCGCGCCACCGAGCCCTTGCCGTTGGTGCCTGTCACGTGCACGACCTTGAACGCCCGCTGCGGGTCGCCGAGCACACCGGCCAGCCGCCTGATGGGTTCGAGCGACAGCCCCTCCACGTGGCCGGCCGTCGCCTCGCGGTTGATGTGGCGATCGAGGTAGTCGAGCGCGCCGGCGTAGTCCACCCGCTGCTCGGTGATCAGGATGCCGCTCGCCGTGGCCGGGCCTGGGCGGTCTGCCCGCTGGCACGCGGCACCAGCGTCGGGTTCACCTTCTCGAGTACGACCCCCTGGTCGATGACCACCTTCCCGACATCCGTGCGGCTCGGGAGGTCGTACATCACGTTGAGCAGGACCTCTTCCAGGATGGCCCGCAAGCCCCTCGCCCCGGTGCCCCGCAGCAAGGCCTGATCGGCGATGGCGGCGAGCGCATCGTCGGTGAACTCGAGCTCCACGTCCTCGAATTCGAAGAACTTCCGGTACTGCTTGACGAGGGCGTTGCGGGGTTCCACCAGGATGCGGATCAACGCCTCCTGATCGAGGTTGCTCACCGCCCCGAGGACGGGTAGCCGTCCGATGAACTCGGGGATGAGCCCGAACTTGAGGAGGTCCTCCGGGAGCACCTTCGCGTAGATCTCGCCCAGGTCCTTTTCGTCACCGGAGCGAATCTCGGCGGCGAAACCGACGCCCTTCTTGCCGATGCGGCTCTCGATGATCTTGTCGAGCCCGGCGAAGGCACCGCCGCAGATGAACAGAATGTTCGTGGTGTCGATCTGGATGAACTCCTGATGGGGATGCTTTCGCCCACCCTGCGGTGGCACGGAGGCCGTGGTGCCCTCCAAGATCTTCAACAGCGCCTGCTGCACCCCCTCACCCGACACGTCACGAGTGATGGACGGGTTCTCGCTCTTGCGAGCGATCTTGTCGATCTCGTCGATGTAGATGATGCCCGTCTCGGCCTTCTTGACGTCGTAGTCAGCCGCTTGGATGAGCTTCAGCAGGATGTTCTCGACGTCTTCGCCGACGTAGCCGGCCTCGGTGAGTGCGGTGGCATCCGCGATGGCGAACGGTACGTTCAGCATACGAGCCAGCGTCTGAGCGAGCAGTGTCTTGCCGCAGCCCGTCGGCCCGATGAGCATGATGTTGCTCTTGGAGAGTTCGACGTCGTCGTTGTGGGTGGCCCCGTACTGCACCCGCTTGTAGTGGTTGTAGACCGCGACCGAGAGGATCTTCTTCGCCGCGTCCTGACCGATGATGTAGTCGTTCAGGAACTCGTAGATCTCACGCGGCTTGGGGAGCTCATCGAAGCGCAGGTCCGAAGACTCGGCCAGCTCCTCCTCGATGATCTCGTTGCACAGGTCGATGCACTCGTCGCAGATGTACACGCCGGGCCCGGCAATGAGCTTCTTGACCTGCTTCTGTGACTTGCCGCAGAACGAGCACTTGAGGAGCTCACCGCCGTCTCCGAACTTGGCCACCTCGCCTCCCCCGTGTTCCCTGCGATTCCTGCGTTCCCTACCGGACGGCCGAGATCGGACCGGACTTGTCGGCCAGCTGCCTGGCCGTGATCACCTCGTCGATGATGCCGTATTCGCGGGCCTCCTCCGCGGACATCACGAAATCGCGGTCGGTGTCTCGGTGGATCTTCTCCACCGGCTGGCCGGTGTGGCGGGAGAGGATCTCCTCCAGGAGCGTGCGGAGGCGCAGGATCTCCTTCGCGGCCAACTCGATGTCGGTGCCCTGCCCGAACGCCTGCGAGTAGGGCTGATGGATGAGGATGCGGGTGTGGGGCAGGGCGAGCCGCTTCCCCTTGGTGCCCGCGGCGAGCAGCACCGCGGCTGCGGACGCAGCCTGCCCGAAGCAGATCGTGGCGATGTCGTTCTTCACGAACTGCATGGTGTCGTAGATGGCCAGCAGCGCGGTGATGCTGCCCCCTGGGCTGTTGATGTAGAGGGAGATGTCCTTGTCGGGGTCTTCCGACTCGAGGTGCAGCAACTGAGCACAGATCAGGTTGGCAGCCACGTCGTCGATGGGCCAGCCCACGAAGATGATGTTCTCCTTCAGCAACTTGGAGAACAGGTCGTAGCGCTTCTCGCCCATCGCCGTCTTCTCGTCGACGTAGGGCATGTAGTCGTAGATCGGCTCCATCACGAGTCGTCCTCTTCGTCGCGGTGGGTGTCGGTGTCGGCCGCTTCGGATTCGCCGTCGTGGTCCGTGGGCTCGTCGGCGGGGTACTCGAGGTCGGCCCGGTCGATCGGATGGCCCTCTTCGTCGACGATCTCGACCCGCTCGACCAGCCAGTCCAGGGCCTTGCGCTTCTTGATGTCGGAGCGTACCGCCTGCTCCTGGCCGCCGCGCGCGAACTCCTCCCGCATCTTGGCCGGGTCCACACCCAGCCGCGATGCCGCCGCCTCGTACTCGGCGTCGAGATCCTCCTCGGTGGCCTCCAGGCCCTCTGCGTCGGCGACCGCCCGCAGCGCCAGGTCGACCTTGGCCGACACGGTGGCCGTCTGGCGGAGCTCCTCGAGCAGCTGCTCCTGGGTGCGGCCGCTGAGCTCCAGCCAGCGCTCGAGACCCATGCCCTGGGCCTGTAGCCGCATCAGCAGGTCGTTGAGGCGCTCGCGCATCTCCGCCGTGACGAGCGCCTCGGGGATCTCGTCCTCGACCAGCTCGGCGAGCGCCTCGCCCACCTTCTCCCGCAGCGCCATGCTCGCCCGGGCCTTCTTCACCGTGCCGATCCTGGTGGCGTAGTCGGCTCGGAGCTCGTCGAGCGTGTCGAACTCCGACGCCTCCGACGCGAACGCGTCGTCGAGCTCGGGCAGCTGGCGCTCCTTGATCTCCTTCACCAGCACCCGGAAGTGCAGGTCCCCCTCGAGCTCGCCGCTCGGGTGCGGGGCGTCGAACTCGAAGATCTCCCCCACCTTCGCCCCCCGGAGCTGCTCGTCCAGTTCGGGCACGATCAGCCCGCTGCCGACCTGGTAGAGGTAGTCGTCTGCGGTGAGGCCCTCCAGCGGCTCGCCGTCCTGGGAGCCGGCGATGTCGATCGTGACGTAGTCGCCGGCGGCGGCGGGACGGTCGACGGCGGCCAGCTCGCCGAACTGCGCTCGGAGCCGCTCGAGCTGGGCATCGATCTCGTCGCTGGTGACCGTGGGAGAGGGGATGGCCACCCGCAGGCCGGCGTAGCCCGGCACGGTGACCTGCGGGCGGACCTCCACCACCGCGTCGAACGCGACAGCGCCGTGCTCCTGGCCGTCGACGATGTCGATCTCCGGGGCGGCGATGACATCGACGTCGTGCTCG
Organism: Rhabdothermincola sediminis; assembly: GCF_014805525.1. NCBI lineage: Bacteria > Bacillati > Actinomycetota > Acidimicrobiia > Acidimicrobiales > Iamiaceae > Rhabdothermincola > Rhabdothermincola sediminis. The sequence goes on from NZ_JACFSZ010000007.1 coordinate 169,604, forward strand.
ACCACCGCCTGCGCGAAGTAGTCGGGGATGGCGTCGTTCAGCGCCTGCACCCTGGCGGTCTGCTTGCCGATGCGGGCCTCGAGCACCTTGCGGGGCGCCTTGCCCGGTCGGAAGCCGGGGATGCGGACCTCACGGGCGATCTTGCGGAAGGCGTCGTCGATCGCCTTCTCGAACTCCTGTTCGTCGACCTCGACCGAGAGCTTGACCTTGTTGCCCTCGAGGGGCTCGACGGTGCTTTTCACAGGCTGGTGAGTGTACCGGCCGGGGTCGAGCGGCCGTGCACCCGCCGCGGCGACGCCGGCGCGGGTTCGCCGCTCGGGCCCGGGTGGAGCTTCAGACGCTGCTCGGCGCCACGCCACTCACCGCTGGCGCCACCTTGGGCCAGCCGATCTCGCGCTCGTAGGCCAGCGCCACGTCGAACAGCTCGGCGTCGCGATGGTGGCGGGCGAGGACCTGCATCCCGATCGGGAGCCCGTCGAGTGTCCTGGCAGGGATCGACACCGCAGGATTGCCGTAGATGTTGGAGATGATGGTGAGCCCACCCATGGTCACCAGGTCGGGCACCTTCTCCACCACCGCGTCGACGAGTGCGTTCGACAGGCGCGGGAACGCGCCCCCCACAATCCGCACCGTGGCCATCAAGCCTCGGAAGGCGGCGCGGGCGGCCGGGCTCGCCTTGGCCCGGTCGATGAAGGTCTCCGTCGGGCTGGAGGTCGTGGCCTCGGCGGGGAAGGCCGGGCCGGGGTTGGTGGCCGAGATGATGTAGTCGACCTGCTCGAATGCGGTGGCCATCGCCTCGTTCGCCTGCACCCGCTGGGCCTCGGCCACGCTCGCCAGGTGGAGGTTGTAGAGCGACTGGGCCATGATCGTCCCGAGCGCGATCTCGTCGGTGAGATCCTTCGCACAGCCCGGCCAGTGGGGGCCGAGCTCGGCGAGCAAGGTGGAGAGGTTCCCCATCGCCCACTGGGCGGCGAGGTTCGGCAGCCGCAGGTCAAGGTCGACCTCGACCATGCCGGTCAGCTCGATGAGGTCCTTCGCCGCTGCCCGGATCAGCTCCTCCACGCCGGGCTCCAAGCGGACACCGGCGATCGACGGCAGGACCGCGACCCGCTTGCCCCTGAGCTGCGTCCCGCCGAGCCCGGCTTCCCAACCGCCGGGGTTGGGCAAGCTCCAAGGGTCGCGCGGGTCGACCCCGGCGCACACGTCGAAGTGGCGGGCCGCGTCTCGAACGGAGCGAGCCAGGCACCCCAGCACCACGGTTCCCGGCCGGAAGAAGGCCACCGGGCCCCGGCTGATGCGCCCGTAGGTGCCCTTCATGCCGAGCAGCCCGCAATAGCCCGCCGGGATGCGGATGGAACCTCCGCCGTCCCCACCGGACGCGATGGTGACCAGTCCGCCGGCCACCGCCGCTGCGCTCCCACCGGAGGAGCCCCCCGCGGTGCGCCCCCGCCGCCACGGGTTGTGGGTGACGCCGTTGAGCTTGGTGACGCTCACGTTCAGCCCGCCGAACTCCGACGCGGTCGTGAGCCCCACGGGCACCGCGCCACCGTCTTCGATGAAGCGCCGCACGCTCTCCCCGGTGTAGGTGGCGATGCGGTCCTTGAACACCAGCGAGGCGCCGGTGTCAGGCCAGCCCTCGACCTGATCGAGCTCTTTGATGCCCACCGGCACCCCACCGAAGGGCTTGCTCACGTCGGCCTGCTCAGCAGCTGCGAGGGCCCGCTCGGGGTCGAGGAAGGAGAAGCAGTTGAGGTCACTCGCGCCGATCGCGTCGAGCGTGGCCTGCAGCTCCTCCTTCGGCGAGCGGGTGCCGGCGCGGAACGCGTCGACCAGCGAGCAGGCGTCGTCGAGCCATGGAGTGTCGGTCATCGCACGATCCTGCCCGACCCGCAGCCACTACGCACGATGACTGCGAGCGCGGGCAGCAAGGTCGCGAGCGGGGCACCACCTCACGAACCCACCACCCTGGTCGCGATCGCTCGGGCGTCGGGATCTTCAGACTCGAACTCGACATCCACGGTGAGCTGGCCGGGACCGGCGAGCTCGCGTACCAGCGCCCCGCCCTCGCCGACCAGGTCGACCGCTGACCAGCTGAGCGTGACCCTCTCCACCCGGTGACTGCCCACACGCTTCGGCTCCGCTCGAAGGCCGGGTTCCCGGAGCCGGATCGCGTGGCCGCTCGTGTTCAGCTCGCCGAGTACATCGACCACAGCCTGGTACTGCGGCGTTCCCGGGGGGAACAGCGATGCGGCCCGTCCGGATGCGGGCTCGGCGAGCAACGCCACCCAAGACCGCAGGAACGCCTCCCCCCGAGTCGTGGCCCCGCGCGCTGCCACCTCCGGCACCGGTGAGGATGCCGGCGCCGGGACGATCGGATGGGTCACCGACGACTCGGGTGAAGATGGACGCGCGCCGGGGCTCCGGACATCCTGAGGGCCGCGCCCGGCCACAGCCGCACCGACCACCGCGGCGAGGGCGATCGCGGCGACCGCTGCGACCGTGGCAAGTCGTCGCCGTGGTGGCCCGGCTGGCGGATCGATCCGGGCAGGGGCAGCGGGGCCATCCGCGGGAGCCGGCGGCGGCTCACCGAGATCTACCGCGGCGAGCTCCCGCCGCCGGATCTGGTCGCCGGCGAGGTTCGGGTGCACGAGCTGGGCCGTTCCGGTGAAGCCCTTGGTCAGGACCGCGGTCGGTGCGTCAGGAATGGGCTCGGTCGGGGCGAGACCAGCCTGCACCCGCTGCTCGAGGAAGGTGTGGAGCTCGGGGGAGAGGACCCCGCGGGCTCGCTTCAGGAGCGCCTTGCGCTGACCCCGTGCCGAGACGGGCAGGCCGATGAAGGCGTCGACCAGCGCGCTGTAGACGAGTTCGGTCTCGCCCGTGTCCAGGGATTGTGTGACCCGATGGACGAGCAGCGCCGCGTCCGCCCCGGGCGCGAGGCACCGCCGTGCGAGTCGCAGTGCCTCAGCTCGGTGTTCCGCGACCCCTGATGCCACATCGGCCCGCAGCCCGCGCCCGGCGTCCACGACCGCCGGCCGGCGTGCATGGACGAGAACGGTCATGCGCGGCGGGACTCGTGCCACGCCTTCGCATCCGGGAGGATGCTGCCAGCGGGCAGGGCCTCATCAGAGGGACGCACGCCCCTCCGCCTCCATCTTCTTGACTTCGATGGCAAGCATCCGGCCGGTCAACTCCGGCTTGAGGCCCGCGAGGTCCTGGAGCGCGTCGATATAGGACGACGTGTAGGACTCCGAGATGAGCGACACGACCGTGGCGCCGAGATGGGAGAACGCGGTCGTGAGCGCGTCGACCTCCTCGGGAGCGAGCGATTCAACGGCCTGCCCACGGACATAGTCAGTCACCACCGAAGCAATCGAGACCATCATCGGGTTCTTCACCCCGCGCCTGATGTGCACCACTCCGACGAGCGTCATCCAACGGAAGTACGACAGGTCGAGCGGCCCGTTCACCGTTCGCTGCCACCAGTCACGCAGCGTCTGCTCGCGAGCCGCGCGCTCGCCCTCCTCGAACACGGACGCGGTGGGGCCGTGAGCGAAGAGCGTGTCGTAGAACATCTTCACCAAGCCGTCCTCGAGGCCCAGGAGGAAGTCCCGGTGCTGCGCGATGGTCTTGGCATCATCGTCAGTCAGAGTGCTCTCAGGCACGACCTGCTCGAGGATCATGTCGGTGAGGGTGATGATGTCGGGTGCCATGGCTTCCTCCCGCCTCTCAGATGACCTTGGCGATGTTCGCCGCTGCTCGCTTGACGTCGAGGAAGATCAACCCGAGCTTCGCGTCGGGCTTCGCCAGCACGGTCAGCACCGCCTCCTGGCCTGCGTAGGTCAGCAGCACGTAACCGTCGTCGCCTTTGATGAGCACCTGTTCAAGCTCCCCACGGGCGAGCTCGGCTGCGGTGCGATCACCCAGCGACAGGATGGCGGCCGACATCGCACCGACCCGGTCCTGGTCGAGGCCGGCCGGCAACTGGGCGGCCATCATGAGGCCGTCCGTTGAGATGACCGCGGACGCCTCGATATCGGCTGACGTGCCGTTGAGCTCGTTCAGCACGGATTCCAATACGTCTTCGCGCATGGCGTGTCCTCCTTGCTCGGATGGTTCTGGTGGTCGTGGGAGTTGGTAGGGGTCAGGGCTGGCTCGGCTCGGGTGAGTGGGGCATGAGGTCGAGGTTCTCGGAGGGCGGATCGGCGATGTCCTGGGGTCTGCGGTCGTAACGAACCGACAGGGCCCAAACGAGATCCACGAAGCAGGGATGGTTGAACCGCGGCAGCCCCCCGAGCACGAGCACGAAGACGGTGCCGCCGATCTGCAACGGCCAGAACCCCACCTCGCTGTTGCCCGCGGCATCGACTAGGGCCCAGGCGTGGGCCCGATTGCGATCATCCTCGGAGGCGAGCACCGCGAAGTTGTGACGGGCCTCCAGCGACGCGACGTCAGCACCGAGCGCCGAGAGCTCGACTGCCGCTCCTTCGGAGAAACCGATCGCGGAGAGACAGAACCCTTGCTGATCGGCCAACAGTGCCTGCCCGGCCTCAGACAGCGGCGCCAGCATGCCCGGGAGGAGGTCCTCGAGCGCGCGGTCGGGTGCTCGGCGCTCCTCGTCGAGGCCTTCGACCAGCGCATCACACTGCATCAGCCAGAGGATCTCGATGGCTCGAACCGGATCATCGATTTCGAGCCATCGGCAGAGCGCGCCGATCTCGAGGCGAGGAGTCGATGGCTCCCGAAGCAGTGCCCGTAACAGGGTGCGCTCCGCGGTTGGCTCCCGCTGGGTGGCGGCCAGATAGGCGCCGCCGGGCGACGGTCGGACCCAGACGTGATCGGCCAACTCCAGCCCGTCCACTACGAGGACCCCCCTGGTGCGCGGTCCCACTTGGGGGCCCGGCGATCCCGGGCGGGCGGCGGTGCCGACCAGTCGGGAGGTCGCCGCCTAGAGGAGCTCGAGGGAACGGAGGCGAACTTCGATTGCTCAGGCTCCTCCACGCCCGAACGGCCCCGGCCAACGGAAGCGAGCGCGCTCTGCAGCGCGCGAAGTGTGAGGGGCTTGGCGACCCGCCGGTCCGCGAGGGCCTGGGAGGACTCGTCCCCGCCGAGCCCGACGATCGCCAGATGCGGATGTGCTCTGCGAAGCGATCGAATGACATCCCGCACGTCGAGCCCATCGAGATCAACCAGCGCCACTGACGCCTGCTCCGCACGCGTTACGGTGAAGGTGCTGCGGCTCTCGGTCCGAACATAGATCTCGAGCATCTCGGTCAACCGATGATCGAGGTTGGCGAGCACTACCCTCACCGGTCCGACAGCCGGGGCCGGCATCACCGCACTCCGGCCTCAGCCCGGGTCCCGTCAACGTCGAGTCCCGGGTCGAGGCTGAACAGGAGGGCCTCCACGAGACGGGCCACGTCCGATCGCTGGCGAGCATCGACGGTGAACACGGGGCCGTGCAATCCGAGCCGTGCCAGGTGGTCCACGTACTCCCCGAGGGTAGGCACCGCGCGAAGGTCGGTTCGGGTGACGCCGACCGCCAGCGCGGTCCGCTCGATCAGTGGGCGGTACGCCTCGACGAAGCTGGTCAGATCGTCGATCGGGGCAGGAGCGGCGTTGTCGATCAAGATCGCCAGGCCGAGCGCACCTTCTTGGAGGATCTCCCACATGAAGTCGAACCGTTCCTGTCCCGGCGTGCCATAGAGGTGGAGCTGATCCTCCACCGACAAGCGCATGACCCCGTAGTCCATCGCCACCGTGGTCTTGGGCTTGCGGTGCTTGGTCCCGTCGGTGGCGATGGTGTCCGTGCTCACCGGGGGCCGATCGCTCAGAGAGGCGATCGCAGTGGTTTTTCCCGCTCCCACAGGTCCTGTGAAAAGGACCTTGTAGTTGGTCACGGCCACCACCCGTCGCCGGCGCTCGGTCATCGTGCCGGTCATGACCAGCGGTTCGCCCACCCCACGGTGATCCATGGCTAGTGTCCCGTAAGGTTGTTTCGCCAAGAAATCTGTGAGATCGGGAATTTTCCGGTGTGTGGCGCGTTCGTGCTGGTGACACTGCCAGCATCGAACGGAGACGCCATGGCTAAGCGAGGACGCCCCACCGTCGAGATCATCCTGACCCCAGCCGAGCGCCGACAGCTCGAGAGCTGGGCTCGTCGCCACTCGAGCGCGCAGGCCTTGGCGTTGCGGTGCCGGATCGTCTTGGCGTGCG